>DASPXY010001502.1:0-3708 GCA_035637055.1 Gemmataceae bacterium
AACCTCAACCTCGACGGCGACCTACCGGCGAGTTTCGCCGTCGTCGGCTTCGGCATCGGCAGTTCGGGCGACCCCGACGAATGGCTCCGCGCCCGCGCCCGCGATGGCATCAGCAAGTTCTCGCGGCAGCCCCTCGACGACAATGCCTTCAAGGATTACGCCCGCATGCTCTATTACGTCGAGGGCAGTTTCAACGACGCCCGCGCCTACGAGCGCCTCAAGGCCAAACTCGACGCCGTCGATGGGCAGTTCGGCATTCCCGGCAGCCGCGTCTTCTACCTCGCGATTCCGCCCTCCGCCGCCGAACCCAGTGTCACCCACCTCAAGGGCGCCGGCATGATCCGCCCCGGCGACGAGCTGCGCTCCTTCACGCGCGTCATTGTCGAGAAGCCCATCGGCCGCGACCTCGACAGCGCCCGCGAGGTCAACGCCGCGGTCGGCGGCGCCTTCGAGGAGGAGCAGATTTATCGCATCGACCATTATCTCGGTAAGGAGACGGTGCAAAACCTGTTGGTGGTACGTTTCGCCAACAGTATCTTCGAGCCGCTCTGGAATCGCCGCTACGTCGATCACGTTCAGATCACCGTCGCCGAGGAGGAAGGCGTCGGCACGCGCGTCGGCTACTACGAGGGCACGAAGCCCGGCCAGCAGGTCGGCGCCCTGCGCGACATGGTGCAGAACCATCTCCTTCAGGTGCTGTGCCTGGTGGCGATGGAACCGCCGCATTCCCTCGCCCCCAACGTCGTCCGCGATGCCAAGATGGGCGCTCTCAATTGTCTTCGTCCCCTGACCGCGGAGGACGTCGAGAAATGGGTCGTCCGCGCTCAGTACATTGCTGGCGACGTCGGCGGTGAGGAAGTACCCGGCTATCGGCGCGAGGTGAGCGACTACTTCGCCAAACTCGGCAAGCCGATCCCACCCGACTCGACCACCGAAACCTACGTGGCGATGCGGCTGTTCGTCGATAACTGGCGCTGGGCAGGCGTGCCGTTCTACCTGCGCACCGGCAAGCGTTTGCCCAAGCGGGTCAGTGAGGTGGCGATCCAGTTCCGCGAGGTGCCGCGCATTCTCTTCAATGCTCAGCCCGACGTGCCGCTGGAACCGACGGTCCTGTCGCTGCGCGTGCAGCCGGAGGAAGGACTGTCGTTGCGCATCGCCAGCAAGCTGCCGGGGCCGAAGGTGCGCATCTATCCGGTCAAAATGGAGTTCGATTATAGCTCAAGTTTCGGGCGGCAGCCGCCGGAGGCGTACGAGCGGCTGATGCTCGATGTGATGGCCGGCGACGCGACGCTGTTCATGCGGCGCGACCAGGTCGAGGCATCGTGGAAGTTCGTCATGCCGATCCTGGAGCAGTGGGAGGTGCGCGGCCGGGTTCGCTTCCTGCCGGAGTATCGGGCCGGCACCTGGGGGCCGCTCGAAGCGGATCGCATGATTCAGGCGGACGACCGCCACTGGAGGACTCTATGAGCACTGCCGTCACTCCACCCCCTGCGGACGACCCCGTCGCCGTGAGCGACATCGAGGCGGAACTGGCGCGCCGGGTCAGTTCGTTCAAGGGCACCAGCGAAGGTCCGGTGCTGCGGGCGCGCATGTCGAACCTGATGATTTACTGCGACAGCGCCAAACTCGCCGAGGAAGTCACTGCGGTCATCCCTGCGGTGGCGGGTCAGCATCCGGCGCGCGTGCTGCTGCTGGTCGCGGAGGCAACGGCGGACACGGCGCCGGTGAAGGCGTCCGTCAAGGTGTGGTCGCAAACGGGGACCAAGGTGCGGATTTGCACCGAGCAGGTGACCCTGCGGGCGGCGGGCGACGCCGTGAGCGAGCTGGCATTCGCCGTGCGCGGTCTGCTCATCGGCGATCTGCCGATCAACCTATGGTGGGCAGCGCACGTGCCGCCGGCGCTGGGCGGGGCGATGCTGTCCGACCTGGCGGAGCGCGCTCAGCAGGTGATTTACGACAGCATCGGCTGGCTGGAGCCGGCGCGCGGAGTGGCGATGATGGCGACCTGGCTGGGGAAGTTCGAGCGCGAGCCGGGACAGGGCGAATGGAGTGTCGCCTCGGACCTGAACTGGCGGCGGCTGAAGTACTGGCGGCGGTTGCTGGGGCAGGCGCTCGATCCGGCGACCGCTCCGGGAGCGCTGACGTCGATCACCGATGTCTATGTCGAGCACGGCCCCCGTGCGGTCGTGCAGGCGTGGGAGCTGGTGAGCTGGTTGGCGGCGCGCCTGGGTTGGCAAGTGCGCCAGGGACGGGTGCAGCCGGGCGTGGAGATCGGCTGGGACGCGGAAGCGCCGCACGGGCGCCTGCGGGTGCGCGTTCATCGACTGGCGGCGGGGCCGTCGGAAGTGCGGCGGGTGCGGATCGCGTGCAACCTGGACGGCACGCCGACGGCGCTGAACGTGACCGTTGAGGACGAGCGACGCCTGGCGGTGGTCCTGGAGGGGTTGGCGGTGGCGCCGCGGACCGTGACGGTGCAACCGCAACCGCTGGCGGAGCTGGTGGCGCGGCAGCTATCCGATCGCGAGCGCGACCCGGTGTTCCGCGAGAGCATGGCAGTGGCGCAGGTGTTCGCCCAGAGCGTGCTGCATTGACAAAGCGGGCGAACGGCCGACCGTTCGCCCGGTTCCTGACGCTCAGGCTTCGACCTTCGGCGGGACTGCCTCAACGGTCCTCGTCGAGGATCTGCTGCCAGACGCGATCGATCGCCCGCTGCAATTCCGGCCCGACCCTGGCCCGCTGCTCCAGCAGGTAATCGCGCACCATTCGCCCCATGACGAGGATATCGCGCTCCGCCATCTTGCGAATGACCGGATCGGGGTCGAGCAGCCGTAGCGCCTGGCAGATCGGACGGACGCCCTCGACCAGCTTCGCCGTGCTCTGGGCGGTTTGCAGTTTGCCGTCGGCGTCGAACTTCAACGTGGCGTCGATGTGGCCCTTGTTGCCGCCGACCGGCTTGACGGCGATGCGGCCGGTGACGACGCTCGCCTGCTCCACCATCTTGGCCGTGGCGGTCGCGGACTCGAACTGGTAGAAGCCATCCGTGTAGACGTCCTGCGACAGCCGCAGAAATGCTTTCGCCGCGTTCTGGGTATCGCCCTCGCTCTTGGCGGCCGGAAGTTTCGCCTTGAAGTACGTTTCCAGATCCTTCGCATCGGTCAGGGTGCGGAGTTGTGCGCCCTCGAAGGCGAAGACATTGGCGACCTTCAAAGACTTCGGCGGCTGGCGGCCGACCGGGTACTGCGGGAACAGCACAGCAATGAACTGGGTCTCGCCGAACGCCTTCTTCACCGCCGCGTCGTCGATCCAGTTGACGCGCAGCGGCCCCTGGTAGCCAAGGTTCTTGATGTGCTCCTCGGCGGCCGTTTTCGCCTGCTGCGCGGCTTGCGGGAGTTTCTGGCCGGGCTGCTGGGCGGGCAGCCGCGGACCGGTGGCCGCCAGTACGCCGACCACTACCAGCACGTTCACGATGCTTCGGAACATAACAGACCTCCTTTGGGGATTACCAGTTAGCGCGAAGACAAACGACGCCTTGTTCGTAGTTCCGCCTTCAGACGGCAAGACGTCCTGCCGCCTGAAGAGATCGTCCAGCTTTCGGTTCTTACGCAGCAACGAGTTGCGTCGTGGGGGGTAGACGAAGATGGGGAGAGCAGCTGCAATGACGGGGTGTTCAAGCCATCGTCACCGGCAGGAGTCTCCCCATGTCCATCC
>DASPXY010001503.1:0-6812 GCA_035637055.1 Gemmataceae bacterium
TCTTGCAACTGCTCTGTCTGGGCGAGGCCGATGTGGCGACATTTCCCTGGCTGGAACCGCCGCGCGAGGCCGCGGTCGAGCAGGCGCTCACGCTCTTGCGCCGGCTGGGGGCCGTGGACAATGGCGTAACGCAACTGGGACGCAGGCTGGGACGGTTGCCGGTGCATCCGCGACTTGGCCGGCTGCTCATCGAGGGACAGCGCTGGGGCGACCCCGAACGCGCCGCCCTCGCCGCTGCCCTGCTGTCGGAGCGCGACCCCTTCCAGCGCGCGCTTCCCGAAAAGGCCCCGGCTGGCTCGCGTCTGCCGACGATGTCCGATGTGCTCGACCGCGTCGAGGCCTTGCGCGAGCACGAGCGGCACGGCCACCCCGACCCGAGCCTCGGCACCTTGAACCGCAGCGGCGCCCGTTTCGTGCTGCGTGCCCGCGACCAGCTGCTGCGTCTGCTGCGGGAGGATAGACACGAAGCCCACGGGCGGCGACCCGTGGGCTTGCCCTCCGAGGAAGCGCTGCTGCGTGCCCTGCTGGCCGCGTTCCCCGACCGGCTGGCGCGACGGCGCGAATCGGGCAGCCGCCGCGGGTTGATGGTCGGCGGCCGTGGCGTGCTGCTGGCGCCCTCCAGCGCCGTCATCGAGCCGGAGCTATTTCTCTGCGTTGACGTCGATAACCGTCCGGCGGAGACGCTCGTCCGACAGGCTTCGGGAGTGCAGCGCGCGTGGCTGTCTGCGGAACAAGTAACAACGAGTATCGAGGTCGCGTTTGACCCTGAAACGGAACGGGTGTCGGCGCGGCGGCGCGTTCGCTTCGAGGATCTCGTTCTGGAAGAAAGCCCCGCTGCCTTACCGAATGATGAAACGACTGTCCAGGTGTTGGCACAAGCCGCGGCGAGCCGACTGGAGCGGGTGCTACCGCTGCCGGACAGTTCCGCCGGCGTCTACCTGACGCGGCTGCGCTGCCTGCGCCAGTGGCTGCCCGAACTGAATCTGCCGCCCTTCGACGAGGCTGACCTGCGCGAACTTGTCCCCTGGTTGTGCCACGGTCGCCGCTCCTTCGCCGAACTGCGCGACGCCCCGTGGGTGGAGGCGCTGCAAGGCCGCCTCGATGCCCGACAGCGACAGGCCGTCGAGCGCGAGGCCCCCGAACGCCTCACCGTGCCCAGCGGCAGTCAGCTGGCATTGCGCTACGAGGTGGGCCGACCGCCGATTCTCGCGGTACGCATTCAAGAGGTGTTTGGGCTGCGCGAGACACCGCGGATCGCCGCCGCCCGTGTGCGCGTCCTGCTCCACTTGCTGGCGCCCAACTACCGGCCGCAGCAGGTCACCGACGATCTCGCCAGCTTCTGGACCAATACCTATCCGCAAGTGCGCAAGGAGCTGCGCGCACGCTATCCCAGGCATGCCTGGCCCGAAGATCCCTGGTCCGCCCTGCCGGAGCGCCGGCCGCGTCGCAAACGCGCCGATTGAAGCGGGCGCTGTGGCTTTGGAGAATGGTGATCGTTCGCCGCTTTGTTGAAGGGCCGCTAGAATCTTCCGGTGAGGAGGTGCGCGCGTGGACACACGACAATTGCGAGAAAATCGCTCTCTTTTTTCGACGACCGAACTGATGCGCTACCGTGGGCAGTGGGTCGCTTTCAGCCTGGACGGGCGGCGCATCGTCGCCAGCGCTCCGGCGTTGGGCGAACTCGACGCTCGTCTAGTGGAACTCAAGGAGGATCCGGAGCAGGTGGCCCTGGAGTTCATCGATTTTGAGGACACCTACCTCGGCGGACCGGAGACCGTCTGATGCTCTCGTTCCCTTATACTGCTCCGGTATCGCCTCCCGGAGAGGAGAACGCCACGACCTTCCCCATCCTTGGCCAGCAACAACCTTGTTAGTTTAGACGATTCTCCCGCCGTGGGTTGTCACGCGGGAAAGGATGTACTCCTGCAACTCAGGACTCACACTGGTTGTAGGCAGCGTTGAGTAACCCCATCCGCTACTCCCGAAGAACAGAAGCCACACATCAGGAAACCGCCAGACTTCCGACACGACTTCCCATTTGAGTTCGACCGTCCCGAGCTCCGAAGTTGTCCCTAGCGATTCGTCACCGAACCGCCACAACACTGTCGGATCTCGCATCGCTCGAAATTTGCCGACGGCGGCTCGCACATAGGCGAGGCCAACGAAAACTACTACGGCAACCAGAACGAACCCCGAGCCGGCAAGCGCCGCCGCATAGGGCCAGTCGAAGCCGAACCCAAGCCAGGCGCCCAATGCCAGAAGAGCCGCCCCGCCACCAATGATCGCGTCGCGCCGGATGAAGCGGGCGAGGAAACACCTGGCCGCCTGCCGGACAATCCCTTCACTGTAGTGTACTGCGACTTCGTGGGTCATCCTTCGGACCTCGCATCCAACTCCTCGGTCGCGAGTAGCGATGGCTGGTTGGCTCTCCCGGCTCAATCCAGATACAGGAACTCGTTGGTACAAAGGAGTACCTGGAGATAATGGGTCCACGAACTCCGCTCCACGTACTCAACCCCGATCCGCATTTCCTCGGCAGACGGCGGCCGCCCGAACAAGCGTAGATAAGCCTGGCGCACGCGGGCATTGTCGTCCTTCATCTCCTCCTGCAACCGCGCTGCCAGCCGTTTCACCGCGTCGGCCACGAGGGGGCTGTTCATCAGGAACAGCGCCTGCGGCGTGGTCGTCGTCGCCGCCCGCTCCGCAACGATGGCGAGCGGGCTGGCGCCGTCGAACATCACCATCGCGGCGTTCATGCGCCCGCGCTCCACCGGCTCGTACAGGGTGCGACGTCCCGGTCCCTTGTCGCCGCCGGCCAGCTGGCCGCTGACGAACAGGATGCTGTCGCGCAGGGCTTCGTACTCCAGACGCTTGCGACTCGCACGACCGAGTAGGCGATTTTCCTGATCTGCTTTGATGAGAATCGGATCGGCAAAGCTCGTCTGCTGGTACGTGTTCGATAGCATGATCTCGCGGATCAGCCGCTTGACGGACCATCCTGCGGTGAAGCGACGCGCGAGGTAATCCAGCAGTTCGGGATGCGTCGGCCGCTCGCCCAGGATGCCGAAGTTGTCCGGCGTGCGGACCAACCCGGCGCCGAAGAGATGTTGCCAGACGCGATTGACCATCACGCGCGCCGTGAGCGGATTGTCCGGCGAGGCGATCCAGTTCGCCAGCTCCAGTCGGCCGCTGCCCGACGTGCGCTGTCCCAGCGGCGCCTGATCCTCGCCGGCGAGGATCACCGGAAAGCGCCGCGGCACGACCTTTCCCTCCTTGCGATGGTCGCCGCGAAGGTAAATGGCCGCGTCGCCGATCTTCTCGCGGTTGCTCCCCGGCACGCCGCCCTCGCGGATGCCAATGGTCATCGGCGGCGACGCCTTCATTTTTTCCAGGGCCGTCACCTGAGTCCGCAGATGGGCGAGCGCTGCCAGTTCGGGGGGATCGTCGCGCCAGCCAAGACGGGCACGGTCGTTGAGGAGTTTCTTCTCCTCGGCGCGAAGCTGCTTGACCTGCTCTTCCAGTTTCGTCTTCGCTGCCCCGGTCGCCTTCTTGACCTGGGCCGGAAGCGTGCGCAGCTGGTCGCGCACCTTCTGCAAGCGAGCAGCCGGCCCCGCCTTCACCTCCAGGGCCGCGATGTCCTTTTCCAGAGCGCCAATCTCCCCATCGATCCGGCGGTTCCTGTCGGCGTCAGTGCGGCTCAGCATGGGAATGCCGATGACGTCGCCGGAGAGGCGATCGTCGGCGATCAGCGTGCCGGGGCTGATGTGGCTGCTGAAGAAAATGCCGGCGACGGCGTAATAATCCTCCGCCGAGAAGGGGTCGAACTTGTGATCGTGACAGCGAGCGCAGGCCAATGTCACGCCCAGGAACTGCCGCCCAACCACGTCAATTTGACTGTCCACGATCTCGGCGACGGCGAGGTCACGCGCGACCTTTTCCCAGACCGCCAGCGCCAGCATGCCTGTCGCGGGCACGTCGGCGAGCGGTCGGCCGCTGACGTGAGCCTTCGCGGCATCCGGAACTTCCGCGGGCATCAGGTCGCCCGCGATTTGCAGCCGGATGAAACGGTCGTAGGGCATGTCCTCGTTGAAGGCCCGCACCACCCAGTCACGATACAGACCGCTTTTGTCCACATCACTCGCGTAACGGACCCCGTCGAGCCAGTGCCGCGCCCAGCGCACGCCGAATTCCTTCGACGCCAGCAGCCGATCCACCACCTTCGCGAACGCCTGCGGCGAGTTGTCCTCGACGAACGCCGTGATCTCCGCAGGCGTCGGGGGCAGGCCAGTCAGGTCGAAGGTAGCCCGGCGCAGCAGCGCATAGCGATCCGCGGCGGGGCTCGGACGCAACCGCTTCTCTTCGAGCCGTGCCAGGACGAAACGGTCAATCGAGGAGCCGCACCAGGCGGCATCCCGGACCGGCGGCGGCGCGGGATCGGCGACCGGGCGGAAGGCCCAGTGCTTGCGGTCGGCGTCGGTGATACGGAACGCGGTGCGGCGCGGCGTGACGGTACCGGATGGCTTGCGCGGGTCAGGAGCGCCCATCTCCACCCAGCGGACGAAATCGGCGATCACCACCTCCGGGAGTTTCCCGCTCGGCGGCATCCGCAAATCCCGCTCCTGGCGCAGCGCCTGGATCAACAGGCTCTTGCCGGGATGACCTGGCACCACCGCCGGCCCGCTCTCGCCGCCCTTGAGCAGACCGTCACGGGTGTCCAGCACGAGGCCGGCGCGAATCTTTTTCGCATCCTGAGCGTGACAGGAATAGCAGTGTTCGACGAGGACGGGGCGGATCTTCTTCTCGAAGAACTCCACTCCGGCCGCGTCCGGTTCGACGGCCTGGCCGCTGGATGTCCAGAAAAGGAGGGCGACGAGGGCAGGAGGAAGGCGGTAGGGTGTGCGAAGCATACTCGTTAGCATCACGCGCCGAGGGAGGATGGTCAAGAGGCTGCGCCGCACAAGTGGCTGGTGTCCGTGGTAAGTTGAGGGGCGTTGTTGGTCTGTATCGGCCACGAACCGCTTGCTACTCGCTACTCAGGCAGTGCGAGCTATTGCGAGCACGACGATCGGGGTGGTAGAGTAAACTGTAAGAAAACCAGCGTTGGTCTGCGCACCTCCAGAGCCCCCCACGAGTTGGGGATATGCCGTGAAGACGTATCTCGACCTTGCCTGTCCCAATTGTAATCGCAGTTTGCGAGTGCGCACCGAGTACATCGGGAAGCGGATCGCCTGCCAACATTGCAAACATGTGTTCAGGCTTCAGGCGCCCCCCGAGCAAGCCCAGGCTCCGACGGCGCCGCCCCAGCCGGACCCTGCTGTCCAGGCGGCCCAGCAACGGGTCGCTGAGCTGGAAGCGGAACTGCAGCGCGCACGCAGCGAACTGGCGGCCCGTGCTGTCGAGCATGCCGATACGAAACAGGCGGCAGAGCGCGCCCGCGAGGAGGTCGCGCGGCTGCAGGAGCAGGTACGGCAGCTGCAAGCCGCCGCCGAAGAGGCCGCGACGCGGCATGGTCAGGAGGAGGCCGCGCGGGAACAAGAACTGGCGGCCGCCCGCGCTGAGGTGGAGCGTCTCGGCAAGCAGGTCGCGGAACCGCAAGACCATGAGGAGCGGCTCGCTGCAGCCGAGGCGCTGGCGACCCGTCTCAAGGACGATCTGGCCGCTGCCGAGGCCCGCCTTCAGGAACTTGCTGCCGCCCAGTTCGACGGCGAGACCGCCGAGTGCGAGCAGCTGCGTCAGCAGATGGAAACACTCGGCAGGCAGTTCGCGGAGGAGAAGGCCGCGCTGGAGCAGGAGCTGAAGGCGGCGCTGCACGCCCAGCTGGATGCTGTCGAAGAGGAGCGCGAGCAATCTGCCGGCAAGGCGGAACAGGAGGCCGCGCGGCAGGAGGCAGAGCTGCGCGCCCGCGAGGAGATCGTGCGCTTGCAGGACCAGGTGCGGCAGCTGGAGGCCGCCGCCGAGGAGGCCGCAGCCTGGCACAGTCAGGAGATGGAGCGAGCGCGAGCGGAGGCGGCCGAGGAGCAGGCGGCGCTGGTCCGAAGTCACGAGGAGGCGTCCGCCGAGTGGGAAACCCGGCAAGAGAAGTTGACCGGGGAATGGGAGGAACAACGAGGCCTTCAGGTCAAGGAAGCAGAGGAGCGCCTGCAGGCAGCGCAGGCCGAGGCGGCGACCGAGCGCGAGCAATTGCTTCAGGAGCTGGAAACGCTGCGCATGCAACTCGACGCGATCCGTGAGGAGCATGAGCAGTTCGTCACCAAGGCGCAGGAGCAGGAGGCCACCCATAAGGAAAAGGAGCGACGCCTCCTGGAGGAGCTGGACCGCCTGGCCGAGGTTGCGGATCAAAGCTGGCGCGAAGAAGCGAAGGCCGCCCACAGTCGCGACGAACTGGCGGGCCAGATCCGGGAACTCGCCGCGGAGCGGGCTACGCTCCAGGAAAAGTTGGAACAGATCCACTCTGAGCTGGCCAGTGCCGCCGAACTCAACGAGGTCGCCACGGCGCAGTACGGCCAGGAGACCGCCGCTCGACAGCAGGAACTCGATGCCCTCCGAGCGGAACGCGAGGAATTGACAGGCCGGGTCCAGACGATGCAGGTTGAGCTGGAGGAGTTACGCTATCGGAATGAGGCCCTGCGCCAGGAAGTCGTGAACGGCGCCGCCGTCAGATCCGTGGCAGCGGCGCTCTCCCCGGGCGAGTCCAATCCCCAGGCCGGGGAGCAGATGGAGACTTCTCGGCAGGACTTTGCGCAGGAGCGTGTGGCCCTGGAAAGCGAGTTGAAGCGGCTGCGACAGCAGAACACCCAGCTGCGCCAGTGGCT
>DASPXY010001504.1:0-9562 GCA_035637055.1 Gemmataceae bacterium
CCGTTCGGGCTGCTTTCGAGTGACGCCCTGATTGTCGTGGTCATGCGCGACCACGGCCTGACCGCTCTGGCGAGCCTCGACGCCGACTTCGACCGCGTGCCGGGGCTGACTCGGTACGCGCCCGCCTGATCCGACCAGCCAATTACGACGCCTTCTCGTGGACCTGCTCGGGATACTTGATACGCGCGTGGAACAGCGCGGTCAGGCTCTTGCACAGGCTCTCTTCGACCAGGTGCAGTTCCGTCAGCGTCAGTCCGCTCTCCTCGAACTGGCCGTCGAGGAGGCGCTTCATCAACAGGTCATGCACGAGCTTGCGCAGGCTGCCCGGCGTCGGCACCGTCAGGGCGCGACTGGCGCTTTCGACAGCGTCGGCCAGCATCAGCACGCCGTTTTCGCGGCTCTGGGGCTTCGGCCCCGGGTAGCGGAACGACGGTTCGAGGTTGCAGTTGTTATTGCCGTTCGACTCCTGCAGACGCATCGCTTCGCGATAGAAATACTCCACTAAGGTCGTGCCGTGATGCTGGCGGATGAAGTCGATGATCGGCTGCGGCAACTTGTACTGCCGGGCGAGCGCCTCGCCGTCCTTGACATGGCCGATGATGATCAGCGTGCTCAGGGCCGGCTCCAGGTCGTCGTGGCGGTTGTGGCCGTCCTGGTTCTCGATGAAGTAGTGCGGCTTGAGCATCTTGCCGACGTCGTGGAAGTAACTGCCCACGCGCGTCAGGAGCGGGTTCGCGCCGATGGCCTCGGCGGCGGCCTCAGCGAGCGTCGCCACCGTGATACTGTGCGTGTACGTGCCGGGTGCGCGCCGCACCAGTTCTTGCAGTAACGGGTGCGCTCCGTCGGCCAGTTCCAGCAGACTGATGTCGGTGACGATCCCGAAGAACACCTCGACCAGCGGCAAGGCGCCGGTCAGCAGGAAGCCCGCCAGCGTCCCCCACAGGAAATGCCGCACCGCATCGGAGAGCATCAGCTCCCACGTCTGTCGCGCCAGCAGGCCGGTGGCGACCGTCATCACCAGGTAAGCGAGCCCCGCCCCGACGCCGACCTGTACCAGCCGGGTGCGCGTGCGCACATTCCGCAGCAGCAGCACCGCCGTCGCCTGTCCGCCCATTTGCTCTAGCAAATGACGTAAATCGGTCCCCAGCACGACCGACATGGCCAGGGTCAGACTAAACGACATGAGCAAGGCGAATTGTGGATTATAAGCGAGCGTGAGAATCATCGCCGTCACGGTCAGCGGAATCAGGACGGCGTGCCAGGGCGGCCGGCTGAGCAGCACGCCCAGGGCAATCGTCAGCACGACCAGGGCGCAGACCTTGGCGATGGTCGGCAGGCTTTCGGCCAGGCCGGTCTGGAAGCGGCCAACGTAGAGCACGATCAGCGCCGACAGGAGGCTGAACACCAGGAACAAACCGATGCCGCGGTAGACACGATCCCTGCGATTGAGGCTGCGCAGGTAGGCGCCGTGCTCCTCGTGCAGCAGGACGAGCTGACGCTCCGTGATCGGCTGGCCGCGCGGGAGGAGTACTGTGCCCTGGGTATACTTTTCGACGGCAGGGCGCTGGCCGGCCTCGCCCTCGCGTTGATTGGCGAGCTCAACGGGATTGACGACCTCGAAATCAATGCGGACGCGCAGGTCGTGCGGGCTGGTTTCGCCGATGCGGTAGGGCAGCGGCGAGCCCCAGCAGTACGCCAGCGCGGTGACCGCACAGGTCGTCAGCAAGACGACAGCCAACCGCAGCAGGACGGGGCGGCGCCAGAGCTTGGGTAGCATTGGCTCGTCACTGCGCGAGGAACGCCGCCGGCCATTCCATTGGCCCAGGCGGGGATTGGTTTTGAGGGGACCGAACATAGGGAGAGAGGATAGAGGATCGAAGATCGAGGATCGCGTTCTCTTTCGATCCTCGATCTTCGATCCTCTCTCCTCGATCTTACTCCTTCCTCTTGCGGGGCTTCTCTTCCTCGTAAGCCCGCACAATCCGTTGCACCAGAGGATGGCGGACAATGTCCGCCTCGCTCAGGTGGACAATGGCGATGCCTTCCAGGTCGCGCAAACGCTGGACCGCGTCAATGAGGCCGCTGCGCGTCTGCTTGGGCAGGTCGATCTGCGTGATGTCGCCGGTCACGATGATCTTGGCGCCGTTGCCCATACGCGTCAGGAACATCTTCATCTGCGCTTCGGTGGTGTTCTGGCCCTCGTCCAGGATGATGGCGGCATTGTTCAAAGTTCTACCGCGCATAAACGCGAGGGGAACTATCTCAATAATATCGTTTTCCATGTAGCGGCGCACCTGGTCCGGCTCCATCATGTCGTTGAGAGCGTCGAAGAGTGGCCGCAGGTACGGGTTGACCTTGGCGGCGATGTCGCCGGGGAGATAGCCAAGCCGCTCGCCCGCCTCGACCGCCGGCCGCACCAGCACGATGCGCTTGATGACCCCGGCCCGCAGTAGAGTAACGGACATTCCGACTGCTAAATAGGTTTTTCCTGAGCCGGCTGGACCTACCGCCAGCACCAGATCGTTCTCGCGCATCGCCTGGACGTAGCGGGCCTGGCCGTCGGTGCGCGGGCGGACGTGCCGGCCGCCTTCCACGACGGTTAAGGTCTGCTCCCCGCCGCGCTCGCCGGCGCGCTGCACCACCGCCAGCACGGTGCGCACGTCCTCCGCCGACAGTCGCCCTTGCTGGGCCAGCATGTGTCGCAGCTGCTCGAAGGTGCGTTCTGCCAGGCCCACCTGCTCCTGCGGCCCCTCGATGTGGACCGTGTCGCCGCGCGCGATCAGGCGCACGCCGAGAGCGTCGCGAATCAGTTTCAGGAACTGGTCGCGCGGGCCGTAGAGCAGCACGGCCTCGTCGCGGTCCGCCAGGGTCAACGTCAGAGTGTTGCTATGCGTCATAGGTTGCCTTTTTCCGCTTGCGGGTTTGCGCGGAACGCGAACCCGCAAGCGGGGGACTACCAAAGCCACCACGCCACCACCGGGGCGGCGAACACAACGGAATCGACCACGTCCAGCACGCCGCCAAAACCGGGGACGGCCTGCGAAGCATCCTTCTGGCGACAGTCACGCTTGATCAGCGACTCCGCCAGATCCCCAAGCATGCCGGCAATACCCACGCTCAGGCCGAACCCAATCTCCCTGAGCCAATCCCTTTGCAAAACCGGTGCCGCCGTCAGCTGGTCGATGCCGACCGCAATCGCCGACGCCAGCACCAGACCGCCGGCCGCGCCTTCCCAGGTTTTCTTCGGGCTGAGCACCGGCGTCATGCGGTGGCGGCCGAACAGCCGCCCCGCAGTGTACGCCCCGATGTCGCAGCCCTTCGGCACGAAGATTGCCAGCGCCAGCGCCACCGTGCCCTGCTCCACGCCGGCGGGCAGCCAGCGCAGCTGAGCGAAGAAACTCGGCAGCACCGCAAGGTAGCCGACCGCCCAGACCGTCAGCGCCATGCGCATCACCGAGTTGCCCGGTTCCTGAAACGTCGCCATCTCCACCAGAAACACTACCAAGACCGCCGCCCCGAACGCGAACCACAGCCAGCGCCACGGGTCCGGCGGGACAGTCGGCGGCAAAAAAGGGAGATGTACGATCCAGTTGGTGACGATCAGACCGACGACGAGGGCGTACGTCAGGGCCGGATACGGTCGCTGGGCCGGCGGCAGCAGGTGCAGTAGTTCAAAGCCGGCGGCCAGGGCCAGGCCCAGCACGAAGGCGAACAGGAACGGATACCACGTGCCGAAATGCCGGTCGAAGACCAGCATGCCGACGACGAGGAGAATCAGGACCGCGCCCATCCACAACCGTGTGCGGAGCATCGAGCCTCAGCCCTTGAGCCCACCAAAGCGTCGCGTTCGCCCAGCGTAGTCACGCAAGGCCGCGTGCAGGGTGGCGGTATCGAAATCCGGCCAGCATTGTTGTGTCACCCACAGTTCGGCGTAGGAGATTTGCCACAGAAGAAAATTACTCACGCGCATCTCGCCCGCGGTGCGGATGAGCAAATCCGGGTCCGGCATGCCCGCAGTCGTCAGGGCGTCGCCGATCACCAGCTCGTCGATGTCGTCCGGGTCAAGGCTGCCCTCTTTCACGCGCCGCGCGAGCGTCCGCATCGCATCGACGATTTCCGTGCGGCCGCCATAGTTGATCGCGAGGCACAATACCATGCCAGTGTTGCCCGCGCTGACGCGGACATTTTCGTCGATCTCGGCCAGCACATCGGCGGGCAATTCGGAGCGGCGGCCGATCGTCGCGAAGCGGATGTTCTGCTCCATGATCTCGGCGCGCTCGGCGATGAGATACTCGTGGAGCAGGGCCATCAGGAAGTCGAGTTCCTGCTGCGGCCGTTTCCAGTTCTCGACGCTGAGACAGTAGAGCGTCAGTTGCCCGATGCCGAGACGGCAACACTCCTCGATGGTGTTGCGGACGCTCTGCACACCGCGACGGTGGCCCTCAATGCGCGGCAGGCCGCGCAGCTGCGCCCAGCGGCCGTTGCCGTCCATGATGACGGCGACGTGCCGCGGCAGCCGCTCGGGATCGAGCCCGGCGGCGGCCAGCCGCTCAAGGGTTTCCGGGGTGTAGGTCGAAGTCGCGGACAAGTCGTTGGCCCCTCGTCGGTCCTGTTCGCCTCACGGCCACAGTGGCCTATTTCACCGCACAGCCCCAGGCACGCCGCAGCCGCTCGGCCTCTTCATCTGCGAGCAGCCCCATAACCCTCAAATCCCCGACGAGGAAAATCCCCACTTTTTGCAGGCGCGTTGGGGGGTCGTCAGGGTCGGGATCTTTCGGAATCTCCAGAAAGTACCGGAGGTCTTCTGGGTCGTAAATGCCCACCTGGGATGCTGCGGACGGCTCCAACAGCACCCCGAGGCTGACGTTAGCCGCCCAGGGGCAGTACGCCAACCGCGCGAGCGTCTTCTGCGAGCGGACTACAAGCCGAATCAAGGTGTATTCTGGGGCGTCAGTATCCGACTCCACCTCGACGCCCGGCAGCTTGCTGAGCAACCGCTTGACTTGACGCAAGCTCTCTTCGTGGTCCATGCGAACCCCACAACTCATCAGAGCGGCTAAGCGGATCGGGGGAGCCCGCGCTGGTCTAGCCACAGAAAATGGTCTGCTCCCGATCCGGCCCCACCGAAACAATGCCGACCGGTAACCCGAGTAACGCACTCAACCGATCCACATAGCGTCGCGCCGCTGCCGGCAAATCGCCCACCTTGCGGGCCTCGATGGGCTGCCGCCAGCCAGGCATCGTCTCGTATACCGGCCGGCAGCGCTCCAGCAGGAACGCGTCGGTCGGAAAGTCCTCAATGCGGCTACCGTCGATCTCATAACTCGTACATATCGAAATCTCGTCCAGATCGCTGAGCACGTCCAGCAGCATCACCGCCAGCTCGTCGGTGCCGCTCAGGCGGGCCGTGTAGCGAGCGGCGACGGCATCGAACCAGCCGCAGCGGCGCGGCCTGCCCGTCACGGTGCCGTACTCGCGTCCCGTCTTGCGGATCTTCTCGCCGACGCCGTCGGGACCGTCGTTCAGTTCAGTCGGGAACGGCCCGCGGCCAACCCGTGTCGTGTACGCCTTGATGACACCGATCACCCGTTCGAGGTTCCGTGTCGGCACCCCCGAACCGCTCCAGACGCCCGTCGTCGAACTGTTGGAACTCGTCACGTAGGGGTAAGTGCCGTGATCCACGTCGAGCAGGCTGCCCTGAGCCGCCTCAAACAGGATGCGCTTGCCGTCCGCGAGCGCTTTGTGGAGCAGGTGAACCGTGTCGCGAATGTGCGGCCGCATCCCCTCCGCGTACTTGAGATACTCGTCGGTCAGGGCGTCGGCGTCGAACTGCTTCGCCTCGGCGGACAGGGCGCGCAGCAGCTTGTTCTTGCGCGCGACGATGGCACGCAGCCGCGCACGCAGATGATCGGGGTAGAGCAGTTCGCCGACTCGTACTCCACAAATTCGACCTGCCTTGTCCTGGTAGCAGGGACCGATCCCGCGGCCCGTCGTGCCGATCGCCTGCTCGCCGCCCTCGCTTAGCCGTTCCTCCTCCGCGTGATAGGGGAAGATGACATGCGCGTGATTGCTGACGATCAGGTTCTCACCGATGGCGACGCCGGCCTCGCGGAGTTGCTTGACCTCCTCGAAGAAGCGCACCGGATTGACAACGACACCGTTGGCGATGACGGAACAGAGATGCGGCCGCAGGACGCCGGTCGGCAGCAGCGAGAACTTGTAGGTCTTGCCGCCGCTGACGACGGTGTGGCCGGCGTTAGCTCCGCCGTTGTAGCGCACGACAAAATCATGCTGTTCGGTCAGTAAATCGACGATCTTGCCCTTGGCCTCATCGCCCCATTGCAAGCCGACGACACAGGTGCAGGCCATGCCAGCCATCCAGTCCGGGGCGGTCGTCGCCCGATTGCGCGGTCCGCTCCGGTTTGTGTGGGGTACATAAAAAACGCCCGTGCCCCCAGAGGCATCGGGCTTCAAAGGTGCAACTTCAAAGTTCCCTACTTGCACAAATGTAGCGGCGATGACAGCAGAGCGTCAAGGGCAATCAGAGTCTCGCCTGGCGCTCCGCTTTTTCCTGATGTGCCGAGTAATTCTTACAAACCACTTTTCCCAGAAATTACAACGGCTCCGTTTGTGCCGGGTGCCCTGCCAGGCGACATGCAACGTCTGTGATTCTCTCAAGCCCTGCCGCCATCGGAGGTTGACGCGATCGGTGTGCCTCGTGGTCCCACCGTGTCGCGCCTTTTGGCATCTCCATTGCTTCTCATCCGTTCGCCAACTCGGACCCGGAGACCCCACCGATGAGCTACCAAACGAGTGAAGCCCGCGCGGAATTCGACCGCTGGAGCCGGCGCTACGACCGCAGCCTGCTCCAGAAGTTGCTGTTCAAGCCGTCGCACCGGATGATCCTGGAAGCCCTTGCGCCGGACAGTCGCCAGATTCTCGACGTCGGCTGCGGCACCGGCCGGTTCGCCGCCCGCCTCCTGAAACACTTCGCCGAGGCGCGCGTCTGGGGAGTCGATCTTAGCCCTGGCATGCTGGCGCGCTGCCAGGATCGTTGCATCTCCCTGGATGGCCGGCTGCAGATCGTCCAGGGCGACAGTGAGAAACTGCCCTTCGCCGACGACACCTTCGACGCCGTCACCTGTGCTCACAGTTTCCACCACTACCCGCACCAGGAGCGGGCCTTGCAGGAGATGTACCGCGTGCTGCGGCCCGGTGGCCGCCTGCTGATCGTGGACGGCGACCGCGACGGCCTTTGGGGCCGGTTGGTGTTTGATGTCGTGGTCGTGCTGATGGAGGGAGCGGTGCGTCACCTGACGAGCCAGGGCTTCTGCGAATTGTATCGCGCGACCGGCTTCACGGACGTCCGCCAGCGTCGCCGCGGCGGTCTGCTGCCGTTCCTGTTGACGCTCGGCCACGCCGCAAAATAGAGGAAAACTCGTGTGTCGTCTGGGTTCCCTGACCGGCACTTCCCCCAGCTGTGCCGGCTCTCCAGGGGAACTCCATTCTCGCCCGGTGTCCCCCATCGCCCCTGCGACCTGATCGCCTGAGACCTGGCGGCCTGGCAACAGGTCGTCACGCCTCTGGCCCCGTCTGTGGACAGCCCTCCCACCCCCGGGAGGGCTGTCCTCGTTCCTGGCGAGCCAGTCCGCGTTTCACTCGTATATCCCGGGAGTGCGCGAAGGGTAGCGCGGGCCGTGGCTGATCCGGTCTGCCATTTCCGCGAGGACAAACAGGATCGCACCGAGCGCGAGGACGATGATCCCGGGCATCAACACCATCAAGATCCCCAGGAGCATACCCTCTCCAAATCCCCCGGCCCGGAGGAGCCCCCTCTCCCCAAGCACCATCACCAGAGACGCCAAGAACTGAATCACGCCGAAGATCATCACCATTACGCCGACGATGCGGAAGAAGATCATGGATGTTATCCCTCGCTGGAGATGGGTTGCCGCTGTCGCAGATTCGGGTCGGGAAAAGTTACGCAACCTGCCCGGATTGTCTGGTTTCCGAGAAAGGACGTCTCACGATCCTCGGGGGACAGAGGTCGCTGGTCAAGCGAAAAACGGATTCTCCGGGATTCCGCTGCGCGGCTTCTGGAGCGCGGGCGTCCCGCCCGCATGGTGGGCAAGTCAAAAGCGGGCGGGACGCCCGCGCTCCAGATCAGGATGGTCCTATCAACAATTCCTGATGGTTCGATTGAAGTCTTCCCCCGGCGCTGCTAGAACAAATTGGCTCATGCCTATCGGGCTGCCCGCACGATATCCTCGATGTCGTCACCCAGAAGGAACGCCGTCATGCTCGCTTTCCTGACTCGACGTCTCCCGCGCCGCTCGCCTCACCGGATGAGCGTGCGGCTGTGCGTGGAAGCCCTCGAAGACCGCCTCACTCCCGCAATCTCAGCGGTCCCCGATACGACCGCCTTCCCGTTTAGCGCCGTGGCCGAGTTGGAGATTGACATCCAGGGCCACGGTCTGAGTTGCACCGGCGTGCTGCTCGACAGCACCCACGTGTTGACTTCGGCGCACTGTCTGTATGACCCGGCCGACGGTGGTTTCGCCGACGTCGTTGACGTCTTCGCCGGCCGCAACGGCGAGAACGTCCTGCCGTTCGGAGTTGCCCACGGCACGCGCTGGGTGGTTCACAACCTGTACGTGTCCGGCCCCTCCGCGGGCCAGGCGGCGTACGACATCGGCGTTATCACCCTCGACCGGCCCCTCGGAACCCAGACCGGCACCTTCGGCCTGACGGGTAGCCAGACGACGTCGTACTTCGACGGCGGTGGCATCATCAACATCCTGGGGTATCCCGGCGACACGTTCAGTGGGGTCAACCAGTATTTCTCCGCCGGGCCGGCGATCGACGCCAGCACGCAGGAAATCCACTGGCTGTTGGGCGACCTGCCCATCGAACACGGTTCGAGCGGCTCCCCGGTCTACTTCAAGGACAGCGCGGGGGATCGCTTCGTCGTTGGCGTCGTTTCGGAATTCACCGACACGCAGGGCATCGCCACCCGGATCACGGCCAGCAAGTTCAACTGGATTGTCAGCCAGCTATCGACGCCGCCCGCGACGCTGTCGCCGCCGCCACCCGCGGCAGCGCCGCCGGCGCTCGCTTCGCCACAAGGCCCCGGCGTGTTCGATCCCACGACCGGCACGTGGTATCTGCACACCAGCACCACCCCCGGGGCGCCCGACATCGCTCCGTTCGCGTACGGAGCGCCCGGGTGGGTGCCAGTGGCCGGCGACTGGAACGGCGATGGCGTCACCACCATCGGCGTTGTCGATTCCATTACGGAAACCTGGTATCTGAAGAACACCAACGGCCCCGGCACGCCGGACATCGAGCCGTTCGCCTACGGCTCGCCCGGCTGGATCCCGGTGGTCGGCGACTGGAACGGCAGCGGCGTGGACATGATCGGCGTGTTCGACCCGAGCACGGCGACCTGGTATCTGCGCGAGAGCAGTACCGGCGGGGCACCTGACATCGTCCCGTTCGCGTACGGCTCGCCCGGTTGGATCCCGGTGGTCGGTGACTGGGACGGCGACGGCGTCACCACGAT
>DASPXY010001505.1:0-3879 GCA_035637055.1 Gemmataceae bacterium
TGCGGGCCTGGTCGCGCCTGGACGAGACGCCGCGGCAGTTGGTGATCGAACTGAACGCCGACGGCACGGATTACCGCGTCGTGGGCGACGGGCCGCAGCAGGAGTTCGTGCAGTCGTGGCAGGTGCTGGAGGGGGTGCTGCTCGACGCCACTCACAAGCTGACCCGGCAGGAGATCCTGGACAGCTGGCCGGCCGACTACGAGCGTCCGTCGGCGATGACGCTGTCGCGCTGGCTGGGCCGCGCGGTGACCCAGGGGCTGGTGCTGCGGGAGGGCACCGGCCGCCGCAACGACGCCTTCCGCTACTGGCTGTCGGGGCAGGAGGAGCGCTGGCAGAACGACCCGGTGGCGGTGTTGGAGAACAATCAGCTGGAGGCGCTGCGGCTGCTGCAGGAACAGCTGGCGGGGGCGTTCGTGCCGCCCGAGAGGCGAAAGGGGAAGTGAAGGTTTGGGGTAGAATGGGTCCACGAACTCACCTTGTCCGCCTTCAACAAGTGACTGCCGCTCCTGAGCTTGACGGGGAGGCACTGACTGCAATATGATGTATGCCAAGTCAGGGCAGCGTTATCTTGACTTACCTCATCATGAGTGTACAATCAGGAAGTAGGGATGACGATGGCGCCTCCCAAGGATCCGCAGGAACTCGCGCTGGTCGTCCTCGCCATTAGCTGCGGCGTGGGCGGTTGTTGTGAGTGGGATGACAAGGCCGCACGACGTTTCCGGTCCAGTCCTCCGCTGGCGAACCTCCTGCCGGAGGGAGTCAAGGATCTCCTCGTCGAGTATATCAGTGCCGGAGGAGAGGTCGTTCAGGTCGAGGAGACGAGGGCGGAGTACAACGACCGGCCTTTCTACTACAAGGTGATCCTGCCGCTGACTGGCCTTCGCCACGGGCTGTTCATCGAAATTGTCCTCGACGACGCTGATCCTGACTTGCCCACGATTCGGATTGTCAACTGTCACGCCCAAAACAGGTAGAAATACGATGCCACCCCTGCCTGCCACGAAGCCGTTCCCCTGGAAGTGTGGGCACTGCCGCGCGCGGACCGTGGAACCCGACGTGGTTCCCTACACGACAGAGGCCGAATACGACGGGCGCACCTACGAGGTGACCGTCGCCGAACTCAAAGTCCCTCGCTGCCAGAGTTGCGGCGAGTTGGTCCTGGATACCGCCGCGAACCGGCAGATCACCGAGGCACTGCGGCGACACCTGGGTCTGCTCACGCCGGCGCAGATTCGCCGGAACCGTGAAACCCTGGGCCTGACGCAGCGCCAACTCGCCAGCCACCTCGGCATCGCGGAGGCCACCCTGTCGCGCTGGGAGACCGGGGCGCAGATCCAGCAACGCGCGCTGGATCGTCTGCTGCGGCTGTACTTCTCCTCGGCCAGTGTCCGGGCGGCGCTGGCCAGCGAGGATCGCCTGGCGGAACTGGGAACCCTGGTCCGACTGGGTCCGGAACCGGAAACCGAGGCCGAGAGAGGCTCCGGCTCGGCGGCTGCTTTCACGTCTCCATCTGGCACGAGGATCTTCTCGAACTTCGGGAGAAGGGATTCATCAGTGGGGTCATTGCTGTCACGGAACGCAGGTGGGAGGAACTGAGGCGATCTGAGACGCACAACAGCTTGAGGCGGGAGGTTCTGAAAGATCTGGAGCGGTCCGATCTTCCAGAAGAGGAAAAGCGTGCCCGTCGGGAAGAAATTGGGCAGTTTAGGGAGGTGATACATGCCAATCTTTTGCGTTACCTACGATCTCGGAGAGGACGGCGACCAGAACTATGAGGCGCTGATTGAGCGCATCCGAAGGCTCGGGCCAGCGTGCGAGTTGACGGCCTCAACATGGCTCGTTTCTACAGCCTTGGAGAGCGTCCAAGTGCTGATCTCGTTTGATGGTGTCACAGGCCCGCATGATAAGGTTGCCGTCTTCGCGGTAGCTGATCGCGCGGACTGGTCGCTCAGTGCTGGTCGAGATGTGGACGCCGAGGATGCGGCAGTCTGGATGCAGGATCACGTCTGTCCCCACTGAAAGAGCAAAGCGGACCTTCATGCTTTTTACGATCCTGTAGACCGTAAAAATCATGAAGGTCCCCTTTGTCCCCCCACAACTGACCGATGGCGATGCGCATACGTTCCCTCGTTCCCCGCTGGCCTACCGCCCAGCGAGCGCTTGAATTTCGTCGAGGGTCAGAGCGCGGCTGAAGATGCAGAACTCGTCGATGGCGCCGGTGAAGTAGGAGGGGGGGCCCTTGGTCCTGATCCAGTACAGTTCCGCGCCCAGGCCGCGGAGGTCCGTCGTGATCGCGCCGCCGATGTCCTTACCGGTCAGCTGGCCGCGGAAAGGGGACGCATCTCAAATCATACGAATTGCAAATTCGTATGATTTGAGATGCGTCCCCTTTCCGCGCCCGCCGTTGCTGCCCTTGTAGGCGGTACAGGTTGCCCTTTGTCCACCACTGTCCCGAGAAACGGTCTGGAATTTGCTTGTTTTGACATGCCCACCCCCTCATCGTATAGACAGGGTGCGCAGTCTCCCGGCGAATGGGCAGCTGCCCTGTACTGCGTGCAAACGTTCAGTATCCTTGTGTGAAGAACGTCTCAACACGTGGAGGGGGTGTGGCCATGAGTACGAGCATTATGCCGCCAGCCGCGGTCGGCCAAGACGAACCGCTCAGTGAGGATTTGGAGACCACAGCCTGCCAGGCGGCCATCGAGCTTGACAACCTCGTGATCGGGTCGTCGCAAAACGCGGGCTCCATTCAGAAACTTGCCGAGCGGCTGACGACGGAGCTGCCCGAGGCGAAAGACCTGTCCTCCATCAAGCACCTTGTCGCGCCTTCAACTGTGATTGTTATGAGCGGGGCGATTCGGGAGCTTCATGAGCCGCTGAAGCAAAACGAGGTCCAAGAACTGACCCAGGCAATCCGCAAGATCGCCCAACGGCTGTCTGCCGTCAGCAGCAACCCCGTCGAAAGCCGCCGCGACATCCCGGCGCTTGAGCGCCTGCGGCATTTTTGTCTCGTGCTCTCAAAACTGGCGGCAGCAGCGCACGGAAGCGCCATCGAACCGAAACCACAGCATCCTTATCGTAAACAGGGATAAGTCGCATGGCGCTTCTGGAAACAGCCCGAAAGCGCGTGCGCTCGGTGTTGGATGAAATCAACCGGATTGCCGAATACGAATTCCCTTACAAAGGCTCCTCGCTCGCCTTGCGGAGGGTTGAACAGGTTTTCCTTGCGCGCCTGGCGTCCCTCAACAAGCTCACGGCCAGCAGCACCGACACGGTCGTCAGGCAAATCTGCTCCTTGGCGCTGCGCGATGTCGTTATTTACCTGCCCCTGCTCGGCTTCATCGTCCGCTCAACGAACATCCGAAACTCGTTCGAGGTTTTCCGGCCACTTCTGCGAATGGCGCGGGCCGTGCTTGAACCCAACCTTCCGGCGGGAGGGGTGTATCAAACGCAGTTGGTCGTCTCTTCCGAGTGGATGTATTCGCCCTTCGTCTTTCGCGAAGTCCCCGGACTGCTTGGCTTCGTGCTCATCGGCCTGCCCGCCGCCGAGTCCGCCAACCCGCTCCTGATTCCTCTCGCCGGGCATGAGTTGGGGCACACCGTCTGGGCGTCAACCGCCTCAAAGGTCAGCGCAGCCCTTCGGCCCGCCGTCATCGATGAGATCTTGAAGGTTATCCGCAAACGATGGGCGGAATACCAAGCGGCCTTCCCCAACATCAAAATCACCCAAGCACAACTCGACAAAGACCTTGCCGCGATTAATAGCTGGGAACCCGCGGCAGCCCGGGCGCTAGAGCAAACAGAAGAAACCTTTTGTGACTGCCTCGGCCTCCGCCTGTTCGGAACCGCCTACCTGGAGGCTTACGCTTACTTGCTGGC
>DASPXY010001506.1:0-2371 GCA_035637055.1 Gemmataceae bacterium
GCTGGCTCACCACCCAGCCCATCACCCCACGAGCCCGCACCTTCGCCCGCCGCTCCGCCATCACCAGCCTGATCATCGGCGCCGCCGCCCAAATCGCCTACCACCTCATGTCGGCCGCCGGCCTCCACCACGCCCCCTGGCCCGTCACCATCTGTGTCGCCACGATCCCCGTCCTGGTTCTCGGGCTGGCGAGCGCCCTGGCCAACCTCATAGGTGCCAACGGTTCCGAGGAAAGCTCAGCGTGATCACGCCGTCCGCCATGACAAGCATCAAATGCACCGCACCAACAGCTCATCTGCGGTGGTTTTGATACAACATGCCGGTGTCTGTCGTGACCAGGCGCCTGGAGTGGTTGCCCGCGACGTTTCGTACCGCCGAGGCTGAGCTGGCCGGTTTGTGGCGTCGGGAGTTGAACCGGCTGCGCGACGAGGGCCGCCTGCTGGAGCGCTCCCGTGGGGTGTATCGCAAGTTCGATGCCGCCGAGACGGCGCACCTTGACCTGCTCGGGGTGGCGCATCGACCCCCGCATTGCAGATGCGCGTCGAACCGAACGATCAGTCGGGCCGCGCGAGCTCAGCTGCTCTGGGTGGGGAAATGGTCCAGCATCCGGGAGGTGTCATGCCGCGTGAGCTGAGTGACCTGAAGGTGGGGGAGCAGTGGGCGTACCGCCAGAAGCAGACTGAGAAGGCGACGTGTGTCGAGGTCGTGCGTCTCGGGACGACCCGGCCTCCGCGCGTCTTGATCAAGTTCGTCGATGACGCGTACGAGGGTCGGCAGGAATGGGTGCCTCCCGCGCGGCTGAAGGTGCGGTGGGCGGACGTCGAGGAGTGGCAGCGCAACGAGGACCGCTGGAAGGCGTTGCGTGACGCCTCGGACTACATCCGCGACACAGCGGAAGGCAACGCCTTGTCGATGGTGTTCGACGGACTCGATAACTGGGATCTGGCTTCAAGCCTCTACAACAACGACACCGGGATTCTGATGATCCGCGATGTCGACGCCCTTATCGCCGAACTTGATCTTGACGTCGACTTCGTCACGGGTGATCATGCCTCGTTTGTCGATGATGTCGGCAGGCTTGCCATTCCGTGGCGGGTAACGCGAGTGATCGTTGAGCGGCTGGCTCGCAAGTACGCTGACACGTTATTGCCCAAGATCGAGGCGGACGAGCAGGAAGCGCAGAAGGAGAATCGGTGGGGCTACGTTTCCAGTAGCGGCACGTTCATCAGTCCTGAGATCTGCGCCAAGGCCGATGCGGAGTATGCGCTGGTGCGAGAACTGGTCCGGCAGTGGTGTGGAGCCGATGCGAAGGACCGCTACGACGAACTGGCCGCCTTGCGGGCCGAGGTTGTCCGGCTTGGGAAACTGATCGAGCGCGCCATCACCGCCGTGCGGCGTGCCGGAGATACCCACGAGGCCGACGCGTTGGAGCGAGAACTGGGAATTCCGTTGGAGGTGCTCCGGCACGCGGGCGAGTCAAGTCGGCAGCGAGGCTAAGGACCGTACGGACTCCAGCGGCCGAGATACGGCTTCAGATCTGACGGATCCGGCTCGACCTCCGGCGGCGCAACAGTGCCTCGCTTCACGGGATCGATCCGATCGGCGTACGAACGGCACCACTCTCGCCAGTGAACCGCGGCCTCAGCGTCCGCCTCATCGGCGCCGGTCGCTTGCGCCTGCTCGAGTTGGTCGCAGTAGGCGCGGATGTTCGCAGCCTTCTTCCAGTTCTTGAGCTGCGCGGTGAGTTCGGCGATTCGCCGATCTTCCTGGAGCCGTGTACGGGCGCGATTCATCGCGACTTCCCAGTCACGTTGCCGCTGCTGCCTAGCCTCCTCCTCCGCGCGGAGCCGATCGCGCTCGGCCTGGACGCGAGCGCTGACGTGGGCCAGCACCTCGCCGAGTTTGTCCTCCACGCGCCACCGTTGCCGGTCCGCCCAGTAGCGAGCTCGATCCCAGGGCGCGCTGCTCTCGACCTCGAGCCGCAACCGCCCTGACGGCACAGCTTTCTGCTTGGGCTGGAACCGTTGCCACGCATACACCTTCTTCGACGCCAATTCGTCGGGCGTGGGCAGCACATCGCGGACATCGCGTTCCTCGCGCAGCGTCACCTGGAATCGCAAGCCGTCCACGCGGATCTCCGCCCTCGCAGTCGTGTTCGTCGCCCAACCGGTGTCGTAGCCGCGTCGTTCCGCCTCGGTCAGCACCGTGTGCATGATCCGCAGGGCACGCGGCAGCGTTTGCTGTGATACGCCCAGGACCGTGGCCGGGTCCTGGAGGTGAGCCAACAGCCGATGCAGGTGGTCGACCCGTTCGGGCACCTCCATGCGCTGCGACTGATCCATTGGCGGCTTGGCGTTGAAGTGTGAGCCGT
>DASPXY010001507.1:0-6098 GCA_035637055.1 Gemmataceae bacterium
TCCAGCACGGCAGGCAAGCGCTCGCGACCGACGGTATATTTATCTTTGACGATGTAGTAAGTCGGCAATGCGGCGACCAGTTCGCTCAGCCGCTTGCCCGTCGCCGCCATCAGGTTCAGCACCAGCCCCATGCCGATGAACGGATCGCGCACCCAGCCCACGCGCGGGTCGATCACGCCGCCATTACCTTCGCCGCCGATCACGGCGCCGACCTCGCGCATGCGATCGACCACGTTCGCCTCGCCGACCGCCGACCGATGACAGAGAACGCCGTTGCTGAGCGCAATGTCCTCCACCAACCGCGAGGTTGACATGTTGATGACTACCGGCCCCTTTTCCTGAGACAGGCGGAACTGCACCGCCAGGGCTAACGTCAATTCCTCGCCGATGTAGCGGCCCGTTTCGTCGATCAGCGCCAGGCGATCGGCGTCCGGGTCGAGGACGAAGCCGACCGCGGAGCCCGCGCGGGCGACCAGCGGACATAGTTCCTTCAAATTCTCCGCAATCGGCTCCGGTTCGTGCAAGAAGCGGCCGTCGGCGGCACCACCGTGGGTCACCGTGCGGCAGCCGAGCGCCTCCAGCAGACTGCTGCCGAGCGGCCCGCCTGCGCCGCCGTTGGCGTCGAGGAAGACGGGGATGGCGCGAGCGCGGATCGCCGCCGCATCGACGAGTTCCAGCACGCGGTCGCGATGCCATTGCTCCGCCTGGCGGCAGTCGGCGACCGTGCCCAACTTGTCCCACGGGACGCGACGGAAGGCGGCACCGTCGAAGATCGTCTTGACCTTGGCGCCTTCCGCGGCGGGCAGCACGCGGCCCTCGGGACCGAACAATTTGAGCCCGTTCCACGGCGCCGGGTTGTGGCTGGCGGTGATCTGCACGCCGCCTGTGGCCTTGAGACGGCGCACCGCCAATCCGCAGGTCGGTGTTGGCGCGATGCCAATGTCCTCGACGTCGCAGCCGGCGCCGAGCAGGCCGGCGAGGATGGCATGACGCAACATCGAGCCGCTGGGCCGGCCGTCGCGGCTGACGACGACGCCGCCGCTGCCGAGGTGCGTGGCGAGCGCCTCCGCGTACGCCAGTGCCGCCTCGGGGATCAGACCCCGGCCGATGACGCCGCGGATTCCCGAAACGCTCACGATCAGTTCATTGTGCTCGGCCATGCTGTTTCTCCAAACTCCGCCCGGGCAAGCCCACGGGTCGCAACCCGTGGGCTTGCCTTCGCGAATCCCTCAAGTCCGGCAGGGCGTGCGCCGATGTTGTTCTCATTCCACACACACTTCCGGGCACTTCGCCCTGCTGCAGAACAATCTATGGAGCGCGGCGCCGACAGGAACATGGGCAGACGGACAGGGGCACTTCCCCCCGCACCCCGTACCTTGCGCTGCCTTCCTTCCCGGGTTGCCCGTCGCTTCGCCATTCTTCTATTTCTCCTCTGCGGCTGCGTCTCGACCGGTCCGCACGTTGACAAGAGCCTGATGGCGGACCGCGGCTCGACGCTGCGCAACGCGGGTGTGGCCGAGCGCTACGTGATCGGCTGTCCCGATGTGCTGGAGGTGGCGGTCGCGGGCCACCCGGAACTGGCCGCCCGGGCCGCCGTCGGCACCGATGGCCGCATCGATCTGGGCGCTCTGGGCCGACCGCGAGTCGAAGGGCGCACTGCCCCCGAGGTGGGCCGGGCGCTGGCTCAGCAGATGGCCCTGCCGCCGGAGTATGTCGATGTCTGGGTGGCGGAGTACAAGAGTCAATGCCTGTACCTGTTCGGCGAGGTCAACGGCCTGCAGCGAGCCGTGGCGTACCGGGGCCAGGAAACCGTGCTCGATCTCCTCCAGCGCGTCGGCGGCATCACGCCGGGCGCGGCGCCGGACGAGGTCTACGTGGTGCGTTCGCGAATTGCGGACGGCGAACGCCCGGAGGTGTTCTACGTCGATCTACGGGCCATCGTCGTCGATCACGATTTGAAGACCAACCTGCGACTGCAGCCGTTCGACCAGGTCCACGTCGGCGCCACGCGTCGCGCTCGTCTGGAGAAATGCCTGCCGCCGTGGCTGCGACCGCTGTTCCACAGCCTGTGCAACCACTTCCCCACGCCACACGCTGACAAGGTGACAAGGTGACAGGGTGACCAGGTGACAAGGTGAAGGGAAGCAACGACCCTTCAGCTTGTCACCCTGTCACCCTGTCACTTTGTCACCTTGTCACTTTGTCACCTTGTCATCTTCCGCGACTGCCGCTATAGCGGTAGGCCGATAGGAACCGGAGACGCTTCGGCGCCCGCGAGGCAGGAGGGGAAAGTATGGGTAAAATCTGGAATCTGGTTCGTTCCCGGAGCGAGGTCCGGGGGAACTTGCTGCTCACCGCCGTCATCGCCTCCACGGCGATTCTGGCCTTCTGCTGGGGCCGGCACGGCGCCCTGTCGAACGCGAACGCCCAGGGCGTCGCCATGCCCGGCCAACCGCAGATCCCCAAGGGCAATTATGACGGCCGCGTCGTTGCCTTCATCCACGGCAATATCCCGATCACACGCGAAGAACTCGGCGAGTACCTGATCGCCCGCTTCGGCCCCGAGCGCGTGGACTTCCTCGTCAATCGCCGCATCATCGAGCACGCCTGCGCCCGGAACGGCATCACCGTCAGCGACGCCGAGGTCGATGCGCAACTCAAGGAAGACCTGAAAGCCTTTGGGAAGGACATGGATGAGAAGCGGTTCGTCACCGAGGTGCTCAAGCGCTACAACAAGTCCCTCTATGAGTGGCGCGAGGACGTGATTCGGCCGCGGCTGGCACTGTCGAAATTCTGCCAGGGCCAGATCAAGGTGACCGAGGAAGACGCTCAGAAACGCTTCGAGGCGCTCTACGGCGAGATGGTCGAGTGCAAGATGATCATCCTGCCGAGCGATTTCCGCCAGGCTGCGGAGGTCTGGCAACGAATCAGCAATAACAAGGAGGCGTTCGAGGAGGAAGCCAAGAAGCAACCCATCCGGGAACTGGCGGCCCGCGCGGGTGCGATCCCGCCGATCCACAAGCATTTCGGCGATCCGAAACTTGAGGAAGAGGCGTTCAAGCTCAAAAATCCAGGCGACATCAGCCCCCTGCTTGGGATGCAAGACAAGAGCCAGGTCATCCTGCAGATGGTGAAGCGCATTCCGCCCAATACCACCAAGCAGTACCCCGTCGAGCGCGTCAAATTGTTCGACGAAGTGCGCGAAATCAAGCTGAGCCAGGAGATCCCGAAAATCTTCCAGAACCTGCGTACCCAGGCGAACCCGACGATCCTCATGCGGCGCGAATTCGCTGCCGAACAGGATCGCCAGGCGCAGGGCGTGCCCGGCGTGCCGCCGATGCCAACGACTGGTGCGCCGCGCGGGAACTGAGTCAACCTGGCGAGCGGGGGGCGTAAGCCCCCTGATGCCTGGCGTCGTCTCAGCATCAGGGGGCTTACGCCCCCCGCTCGCCGCTCATTCGTGCTTGCCGTCGCGCGACGATTTCGTTAGGGTAAGCCTTTCGCCGCGCTGCAGACCTTCCCACCATGCCCCGCCGTCAGGCTGACGCCGCTCTCCCCGGCCCCGACGATCCCATCACACGGCACAACGTCCGCTCCGAGAGCTTCTTCTCCGCCTTCAATGGCGTCTACCTGGGTCTGGCGTTGTTCGCCGCCCCCATCGTCGCCGTCGCCGGTCTGGAGGCCAGCCCGCTCGAACTGACCATCCTCGTCAGCGCCTTTCCTGTCGGCGCCTTCCTCGGGCCGTTGTGGGCGCTGCTCGGCCGTCGCTGGGGCATGCAGAAGCTCGTCATGCAAATGGCGGTCTGGGCCAACGTCCCGCTGTTCGCCCTCTTTTGGGTCCACGACGCCGCCGTCTTCACCGCGCTCATCACCGTCAGCCAGCTGCTCAACTCCGCGATGCGCATGGGGCAATCGAGCCTCTATCGCGTCATGTACCGGCGCGAGCAGCAGGGCCGCGTCCTCGGCCGACTCACCTTCTGGACGTACCTGACGATGGTGCCTACCATCCTGCTGACCGGCTGGCTGCTCGACCAAAGCCGCGAGATGTTCCGCATTCTCTATCCGATGGGGGGCCTGTGCGGCCTGATCGGTTGCTATTACTACGGCATGCTGCACGCCCCCGCGGCCAAGGCCCTGCCGCGCCAGGCGGTCGGCTTTCGCGCCGGCGTCGAGGGGGTCCAGCGCATCCTCGCCCAGGATCGCGCTTACCTGCTTTTTCAGATCGCCTTTTTCCTGTCGGGGTCGGCGTTCTTCATGTCCACACACGTCATCCTGCTGCTGACGCGCGACCGCTTCGAGTTCGGGGCGTTCGAGCTGTCGCTGTGGATGTCGGTGGTGCCGCAGTTGCTTCTGGCGGCCGGCTCGCCGCTGTGGGGCCGCATCCTTGATCGCGTCGGGATTGTCCGCTGCCGTCTGCTCATCTCGGCGCTGATGACCGGCTACCTGCTCAGCTACTTCGGCGGTCTGGCGCTTGGGGTCGCCCCTTTGATCTACCTTGGCAGTGTGCTGCAGGGTTTGTCCAACGGCGGCGGACAGTTGACGTGGGCGCTGGCTTCGAGCCATTTTGCTCCACGCTTGGAAGATGTGCCGTTGTATAATGGAATACACTTCGTCCTCAACGGCGTCCGTGGTCTGGTCTTGCCCTGGGTCGGGTCGATCCTGTTCGTCCTCAGCGGCGCCTGGGCCGTCCTGGCGGCGACCTGCCTGTCGTTCGCCAGCATCCCCGTGGTGCTGCGGGCGCTCGGCCCAAGGGAAGGCGGTTCCGAGCGCCCGCCCCTGCGGGTGGTCGGCACGAACGAGGGCGAAAAGTCCGTGGGGTAGGGGGACCACAGAGACAAGTCGAGGATGGAGGATCGAGAATAGAGGATCGATGATCGCAAAGCAGCGACAACACCGCCACCTGCTTTCTCGATCCTCTATCTTCGATCCTCGATCCTCGACTTGTCTCTGTGGTTCAATTGGAGAATTGGCTGTGACGATCCGCACTTTCCAGCCCGGCGACGAGGCCGCCCAGGTCGCCATTTATAACGAAGCCGCCGCCGAACTGCCGCGCTTCAAGCCTGCCACCCTGGTCGAGGTCCAACGGCGCACACGCGCCCGCGATTTCGACCCCGGCATGCGCTTCTTCGCGCTGGTGGACGGCGAGCCGGTCGGCTATGCCGTCTTCAATGCGAATGGCCGCGTTAGCTACCCGTGGTGCCGCAAAGGCCACGAGGGACTGGCCGCGCCTCTGTTCGCCCGCGTCCTGAGCGCGATGCAAGAGCGCGGCATGCGTCACGCCTTCGCCGCTTACCGGGCCGACTGGCCGGCGGTCGCTGACTTCTTCCTGGCGAACGGGTTTGTGCGCGCCCGGGAGATGGTCAACTTCGCGACGGACATCGCCGACCTGCCGACGGCGCCGGCCCGACGCAGCAGTGCCATCACGGCCCTGGAGCGCCGCGACGTGCCGGCCATGCTGGCGCTGGCCCCCGAGGCGCTGCGCGTGCGCACGGCGGAGGAACTGACGCGCCACCTGTTCCAGAACCCATATTTCGGGCCGGATGCCCTGTTCGCACTGCGCAGCCGCAGCGATGACAGTGTCGTTGCGGTCGGCATCCTGGTCGTCGAGCCGACCTACGCCGACCCCCAACAGGTTGATTCCGGCATGCCCTGTTTCCGCTGCGGGGCGTTCGGCACCGAGGGCATGCAGGTCAAGCGCATCCGGGGCCTGTTCAGCTTCCTGGCGCGGGGCGACCAGAACGTGTACCCCCTCGGGCTCGATCTGCTGGGACACGCGGCGCTGCGTCTGGGGGACGACGATGAGATCGGCAGCCTTGCCGCGCAGGTTCCCACCGACGCCCCGCACTTGCTCAAGTTCTACGAGAGGAACTTTCGCCGCCAGGGAAGCTTCCCGGTGTTCGAGCAGCAACTCCAGGGCGGCGTATAGTTTGTCTTTGCCGCTTGCGGTTTCTTTCTCCCCTCTCCCCTTGCGGGAGAGGGGTTGGGGGTGAGGGGTGAAAGCCAGGCAGCGTTCCCACACTGCACCCCTCACCCCCAACCCCTCTCCCGCAAGGGGAGAGGGGAGAAAGAAACCGCAAGCGGCAAAGACAAACTATACG
>DASPXY010001508.1:0-3762 GCA_035637055.1 Gemmataceae bacterium
CTTCGATCCTCTATTCTCGATCCTCGATCTTCTCTGTGGTTCAAATTATTCTCTGGACCGCGTTCAATTTAACTCCCCTACCTGGAGTGTCAAGGAAAATGCGAGCCCGGTCCACGCTCGGATCCTTGCGCGAACGAGCCAAGCGCCGCTCTGCCGGCATACGGGGCCTGCTCGCCCAGTTCCTCCTCGATCCGCAACAACTGATTATACTTCGCGAGCCGTTCGCTGCGGACCACCGAGCCGATCTTGATTTGCCCGGCCCCTGTCCCGACCGCAAGATCCGCGATGGTCGTATCTTCCGTCTCGCCGCTGCGCGCCGAGATCACCGGCCGATAGCCCGCCGCCCGCGCCATCTCCACGACCGCCAGCGTCTCGCTCAGCGTGCCGATCTGGTTCAACTTGACCAGAACACTGTTGCCCACGCCCGCCTCGATGCCGCGCCGCAGCCGCTCGACATTAGTGACGAACAGGTCGTCGCCGATCAACTGCACCCGCGCTCCGAGGGCCTTCGTCAGCGCCTGCCAGCCGTCCCAGTCATCTTCCGCCATGCCGTCCTCGATACTCAGGATCGGGTAGGCGTTCACGAAACGTGTCAGGAATTCGACCATGTCATCCGCGGGTAGTGGGAGGGTACGATCTGAGCGACACCAGCCAGCGGAAACGACGAGTTCACTTTCGTTTAAACAATACCGGTCGCCCTTGTAGAAATGACTGCTGGCGACGTCAAGCGCGAGCGCGGCGTCGCGCCCGGGGGCATAACCGGCTTTTTCGATCGCCTTTAGAATCATTTCGATGGCCGCCATGTTGGAGTGTAGGCGCGGCCCGAAGCCTCCCTCGTCCCCGACCAGGACGCTCTCGAAGCCGTGCTCACGCAGCACTGCCGCCAGCGCCCGATACACCGCGACGGTCATTTCCAGCGCCTCGGAGAAGGAGCGCGCGCCGATCGGGAGCAGCAGAAAATCCTGGAAATCGAGATTGCCGCCGGCGTGCAGGCCGCCGCTGATGAGGTTCACCATCGGCAGCGGCAGACGGGCTTTCCCCTCGGTGTCGAGGTAGCGCCAGAGCGGTTGGCCGCGGACGGCCGCAGCCGCATGAGCGCACGCCAGCGACACCCCCAGGATCGCGTTGGCCCCCAGACGCGACTTGTTCGGCGTGCCGTCGAGGCCGCATAGCAAACGGTCGATCTGCTCTTGCTCGCTGGCGTGCCGGCCAAGCAACTGCGGAGCAATCTGCTCCCGGACGTTGGCCACAGCGCGGCGGACGCCCTTACCGCCGTACCGCGCCGGGTCGCCGTCGCGCAGCTCCACCGCTTCGAGGCGGCCGGTGCTGGCGCCGCTCGGCACAATCGCCCGCCCGCACGTGCCGCCGCGGCAGCGAACCTCCACCTCGACGGTCGGGTTGCCGCGGCTGTCGAGAACTTCACGGGCATGCACCGCCGCGATCGTGTCACTCACAAAGCACCTCCAATTCCTCCGAACACACGGCGAGGACGTCCTCCCACCCCCGCGGCGGCTCCAGGAGCAATCGGCGCCCGAACCGGCGCACCGCCGCGCGTTTCGGCTCCTCCGGCAGATACTCGACGGGACTCGTGCCGTCCACGCGCGCGAGCACACAAACGCCGAGATGAGCGATCCCCAATAACTGCAATTCGGCCAGCGACCGGAACCGCACTTCCGCAGCGTAACCGTGCCAGAAACGCCGCGTCAATTCCTGGAAATCCTGGCGATATTCCGGATGGCGAAAGGCTTTCAGAAGGAGATGGCAAAGGAACAGGCCCAGGTCCATCGTCGGGTCGCCGTGGTGTGCGGTCTCGTAGTCCACGAGCGTGAAGCCGTGTGCGTGGATCAGCAGGTTCTTGGGCGTGTAGTCACCGTGGCAGAGGGCTTCCTTGACGGTCAACATGCGCTGCACGAGCGGCTCGACGGCGCCGGCAACCTCCGGCCGGCGCTGCTGCACGCGACGATAAAACGGATCGACGCGCAACTGCACGAACACGGCATGATCGGCGAAGCGCGCGACGGTCTTGTCGCGGGCGGTGGCCTCATGGATGCGGCCGAGAATGCGACCACTGTGCTCCCCCAACTCCAGGTCCACGCGCCCCGCAAGCAGCGCCTCCTTCCACGGCGTGGCGTCAGCGGGAGCGTGACTCATGGCAAACACGTAGTTGTCGCGATCGACGAAGAGGATCTGGGGAACGGTGTCGGCGGGGAGTAAAGGATGGAGGAGTTGCATCACCTCCTGCTCCCGATAAACGCGGTCGAGGTCGCTGAACCAGGCATCGCGCGTGCGCAACTGCGGCCGCGATTGCTTGACGACGAAGCGGCGCGCCGGCGTCGTGACGCGGAGAACCGCGTTCGAGACGCCGCCGCCGAGCGACTCGACGTGAGCCGGCTCCGGGCCAAGCCAGCCCTTGGCACGCAGGTAAGCGACGAGGTTCGCGGCGGTGAGTTCGAGCATACAGGGAATGATACGACTCGCGGCAGCGCCGTCTTTCTCCCCTCTCCCCTTGCGGGAGAGGGGTTGGGGGTGAGGGGAAGGCTACTTCAAGCCCACGGGTCGCGGCCCGTGGGCTTCCCACCCCTCTCCCGCAAGGGGAGAGGGGAAAACAAGGCTCCTTGCCACCGCACGCCCCGTGCCGGGAAACTACGATTTTTTGCCTGCGCCGACGAAAATCCGCGACCGGCATTTGACTGAGTCGCCCTTGTACCCTACGTTTTTGGCATCAAGCGGTTCGAGCGATGCCCGCGAGCCGAGCAAACAACTCTCGCCCGCGGTGGAACAGTAACCATCATTGTGACCTCTTCATCCTCGACAAAGGCAAACCCGTCGTAAGACGGCGGCGCAAAGCTATGGGCCCGCGGGGCATTCAGCCCTCCCGGGTCGCCAGGCTCCCGAAGGGATGAACGGCTCCGAGCGTACTCCTCTCGGCCTTCCGTTCTGACTCTTCCGGTTTGCGAACACGTTGATCTGACCCCGTAAGCACGAGGTCGGAGAGGTCGGGTTTTTGGGTTCCACACCTTCCTGGGGCCCAAGAAAGGGGTGCGTGTATGCGGTCCTGGTATCGGTCAGTCATGAACTTCCTGCAGCGTGAAGACGGCCCGACCGCCGTCGAGTACGCAGTCATGCTGGCCCTGATTGTTGTGGTTTGCATCTCGGCGATCACCGCCCTGGGCAGCAACTCCAACAAGGTCTTCAACAACGTCGCGCTGAACACTGCGGTCAGCGCGTCGTGAGCGATCAACGATCTCGGTGACGGATGCAAGGGACGGTTTAATTTCTCTTTCAGCACTCTCGAAAGGAACAGAACGATGCGTAAGTTCATGCAGAAGGTGGCGAATTTCCTGCAGCGTGAAGACGGCCCGACCGCGGTCGAGTACGCCGTCATGCTGGCCCTGATCATCGTGGTGTGCATCACGGCCATCACGGCCCTGGGCAGCAACGCCAACAAGACCTTCACCAGCGTTGGCACCACCATCGGCTCCACCGCCAGCTGAGCGGGCGTTTGAGAACGGGGCAGGGGCCCGGCCTGCCCCCGAAGTGACCTCGGGGCTGGAACAACAGACCGTTTGAGAAGAGTAGCGGCGGACGTTTTGGGATACGCTCCGCCAGAGTGAATCCTGACTTCTTGACACCAAAGGGACACAACCATGCGTAAGTTCATGCAGAAGGTGGCGAATTTCCTGCAGCGTGAAGACGGCCCGACCGCGGTCGAGTACGCCGTCATGCTGGCCCTGATCATCGTGGTGTGCATCACGGCCATCA
>DASPXY010001509.1:0-6261 GCA_035637055.1 Gemmataceae bacterium
CGATGCCCAGCGCGTTGGAGCGCCCCGTCTTGCCGTTGTAGGCGTGGCCACACTGCCGACAGCGGACATGCGTCAGCAGTGCAGGACCGTAAAAACTGCCCCAGGGTGTCCAGGTCACGCGCACGGCGGCCTCGTCGCCGCAACGCGGACAGGGCCGATACGATCGGCCCTGTGGCCGCGGCCCCGGTCCCGAGCGAGCGACGACCGGAGCCTGATCAGTGATCGCCGCGGAGGGATCGGGGCGCGAGACGGCTCGCGGGAACGGCCGGCCCTCCTCGACGTACTCGCTGGCGGTGATGGGTGGTGCCGGCGACTCTGGCGCGCCTGCGGTTGCCGGCACGGGAATCGTCGCGGAGCAGTGCGGACAATGGAGGTGGAGGCCGGCGTATTCGGCACGCACCGGCAAGGGCGCCTCGCAGATGGGACAGTTGATTGTGAGCGTCATGGGCCGCCTTCCGCGTGAGATAAGGAGAGCAACGAGAATCCGGCCTCATCGTAGGCACACCTGCCGCCCCCCGCGACGATTGCTTACGGTATCCGGAGCGGGCAGCGGCTGCAAGTAGGCTCCGGCAAGATTCCGAGCAGGTTCGGCTTCCTTGCCCCCGGTGCGAGCGACCTGTTTAATGACCGAGACTCGTCCACCCTTTTGAGGAGGCAAGCATGCCGACACGAACCCGTTCCCGCCTCGCCATCGCCCTGCTGCTGGCCGCGGCCATGGCGCCGCCGGTGTCCGCGCAACCCGCCCAGGGCGATGCCGCCAAGGCGGTCGCCAAGACGCCGCTCATCCCGCGCCAGGTGCTGTTCGGCAATCCCGACAAGGCCGGCACGCGCATCAGCCCCGACGGCAAGTATCTCAGCTACCTGGCGCCCGTTGACGGCGTCCTCAACGTCTGGGTCGGCCCGACCGACAACCCCGATGCCGCCAAGCCCGTCACCAAGGACAAGAAACGCGGCATCCGCACCTATTTCTGGGCGTACACCAGCAAGCACATCCTCTACGCCCAGGACGCCGCCGGCGATGAGAACTGGCACATCTACCGCGTCGATCTCGCTTCTGGAGATATTAAAGACCTCACACAGCTGCCAAAGGTCGCCGCCCGCATTCAGGACGTCAGCCACAAATTCCCCGAGGCGTTGCTGGTCGCCCTGAACGACCGCGACCCGCGCCACCACGACGTCTATCGCCTCAACCTGTCCACCGGGAAACGCGAATTGCTTCAGAAGAACGAGGAGTTCGTCGGCTTCATCACCGACGACGATTACCGCGTCCGCTTCGCCTCGAAGTTCACAGACGACGGCGGCAACCTGATCCTGCAGCCCGACGGTAAGGGCGGCTGGAAGGAGTTCCTGAAAATCGCCCAGGAGGACTCGCTCACGACCAACGTGGTCGCCTTCGACAAAACGGGCGACGTGGCGTACGTGATCGACAGCCGCGGCCGCGACACCGGCGCCCTCACCACGATGGACCTCAAGACCGGCAAGGTGACCATCCTCGCCGAGGACAAGCGCGCCGACGCTGGCGGTGCCATGCTGCACCCGACCGAACGCACCATTCAGGCTGTGTCGTTCACCTACGAGCGGACGCGCTGGCAATTCCTGGACAAGGCCGTCGAGGCGGATTTTGAGAAGTTGCGCAAGGTGGCCGACGGCGAGGTGTCGGTGGCCAGCCGAACGCACGACGACAAGCAATGGGTGGTCGCCTTCCTGATGGACAACGGCCCGGTGCGCTATTACCTCTACGACCGCACCACCGGCCAGGCCCGTTTCCTGTTCACCAACCTCAAGGCGCTGGAGGGACTGCCGCTGCAGAAGATGCATTCGCAGATCGTTAAAGCGCGCGATGGGCTGAACCTGGTCTGCTACCTGACGCTGCCGCCGGGCAGCGACGCGACCGGCAAGGGTCGGCCCGCTTCTCCGGTGCCGCTGGTGCTCAACGTCCACGGCGGCCCGTGGGCTCGTGACGGCTGGGGCCTCAACCCGATGCATCAGCTGCTGGCGAACCGCGGTTATGCCGTGCTGAGCGTCAACTTCCGCGGCTCGACCGGCTTCGGTAAGCGCTTCCTCAACGCTGGTAATCGCGAATGGGCCGCGAAGATGCACGACGACCTGCTCGACGCGGTGGACTGGGCGATCAAGGAGAAGATCGCCGTGCCGGACAAGGTGGCGATCATGGGCGGCAGTTACGGCGGGTATGCGACGCTGGTCGGCCTGACGTTCACGCCGGAGAAGTTCGCCTGCGGCGTGGACATCGTCGGCCCGTCGAACCTGGTCACGCTGCTCAAGACGATCCCGCCCTACTGGGCGCCGGTGATGCAGCTGTTCAAGGACCGCGTCGGCGACCACACCACGGCAGAGGGCAAGAAACTGCTGGAGGAACGGTCCCCGCTGACGCACGTGGCCCGCATCAAGAAGCCTTTGTTGATCGGTCAAGGAGCCAATGACCCGCGCGTCAAGCAGGCGGAGTCGGACCAGATCGTCAAGGCGATGCAGGAGAAGAAGATCCCGGTGACCTATGTGCTGTTCCCCGATGAGGGCCACGGCTTCGCGCGGCCGCCGAATCGGCTGGCGTTCAACGCGGTGATGGAGGCGTTCCTGGCGCAGTACCTCGGCGGCCGTTACGAGCCGGTCGGGACGGCGTTCACGGGATCGAGCGTCACCGTGCCGACGGGCGCGGAGGGTGTGCCGGGCTTAGCGGAAGCGCTGAAGGGCCGCACCACCGAGAAGGGGGCGACGCCGTAAGGAGTTTCGGCCGTCGTGGCACAGGCGTCTCGCCTGTGTTTGATCGTCCAGCACAGGCGAGACGCCTGTGCCACGACGGGCGGGAAGGGCGTTTAACGCACCGCGAGGGTGAATTCCGGATGGCCCAGGACGCTTTTGCTCTGCGTCAGCTGAAACGACTTGCCGAAAACGGCCGACTTGAGCCAGCCACCTTGCTTCCGCGTGGCGACATAGCCTTTCGGCGTATGCCGCAGGATATCGAATTTGAGCGGCTCCTTGCGGGCATCGACGAGCCAGTATTCAGGAATTTCCGCCTCCCAGTACGCCTGCTTCAAGAGAACCGTATCCTTCCGGACCGAACTGCGACTGATGACCTCCAAGACCATGTCCGGGGAGCCTTCCAGTTCGACGTAACCTCCCTCGGCGCCTTCGATCAGGCGAACAGCCCCGGATTCGACGGTTCGCGTGGCGATGAAGGTGCCATCCGGATTTCCCCCGATGTCAGCGTGAACATTGCTCAGGAAAAGCCCGTCTGGGAAAAAAAGGCCCAGCTTTCCCACCTTCGCGAGACCGCCGAGGACAAAGTTGAACTCCTGCTTCATCGCCAAGTGCGAGAACAGCTGCTCCCTGCTCATGTCAACCCAGACCTCGCCCTTGATGTACCAAACGCGGGCGTGTTCCGGGAAATCATCGGCGTCTGCCCAGCGGCAGAACGAGTCCAGGTCCACGACCCAACTTGGCACACGAATCTCATTCGTTTCGTCAATAAAGGTGATCATGGCTCCTCCTGCCCGCTCAAGCCCTTAAGCGGCTTCATCATACCGGCACGGTGGGACGAGGCCAGAGCAATCGATTGCGGTGGTGGAACCCCAGATGCACAGCCGAGAATAGCGTCCAATGCCCAGCACCCCTTGACGTGTGGTCCCCGCCCCAGGAGATGACCGAGGAGTTCCTGGTCGGGGCAGCCAGCCTCTTCGAGCGCGTCCGCCAGGACAGCGAGATGGACGGGATCGAGTGTGCCGGCAGGCAGGGCGCGGCGTTCGACGGCGGTCACGGTCAGGGCAGTGGCCGTGGGAGTTCGCCACGCTGGCTCGAAGGCGACAGAGTGAAAAGGGTTTCCGAAGATGCAGCGGAACAGGTCGCGCTGGGCGCGTTCCTCCGCGACCCAATGCTCTTCGTCAGGGCGATCATCCGGGAGCCCGGCCGAAACCCGGGCCAGGCGGCCCGCCGCGATGAGCATGGCCTGGGCGGTAGCGCTCGCGATTCGCCACGGGTCGGTCTCGGGCTCCTCCGCATAATCGATGCTCAGCTGCCAGAATTGTCCACCCATCACCTCCGTACTCCGCAACCGCAACTCACGAAGCGCCGATGCGATGGCCAGCGCCTCCTCTGCTGACATTGGGCCATCTGCCTGTCGCTCAAGCGCCTCGACCGTCCAGCGGTATTGCTCCACATAGGGCCAGTGCCAAAGCCGCCGCATGCAGGCGGCCGTGAAGAGGCGCGGCTTGCGGCCGCCAACTTGCTCTGGCTTGAAGAGGCAGGTGATCGGATAAAGAAACTCACACGCGCGCCATTCCTCCTCGGTCCGTGGGATCCTGCGCCTGCGTACCCACTCCTCATCGCTCGTGCTCATATCTTCGCCCCTACGGCACGTTGAACGCTTCCTTCAGACACGCCAGCGCCTCCTCGCCGCGGTCGCGATCCACCACCACGCTGACGCATACCTCACTGGTGTTGATCATGCTGATGTTGATGCCGCGCGCCGCCAGCGCCCCGAACATCCGCCGGGCCACCCCCGTATGCGTCCGCATGCCGACACCCAGCACGAACAGCCGCGCGATGTCCGGATCGGCCGCCACGCGGGCGCCGGGACCAATCGAGCGCACCACCTCTTCCGTCAACCGCAGCGCCTTCTGCACGTCCTTGCTCGGCACACTGAACGACAGCTCGGCGTTGGCGGCGTTGTTGAGGTTCTGCACGATCATGTCCACGACGATGCCGCCGGAGGCCACGGCCTGGAACACGCGCGAGCAATTGCCCGGCTGATCGGGCAGGTTCTGCACCGTGATGCGGCCCTCGTTGGTGCTCAGCAGCACGTCACTGACAACTATTTCCTCCATACTGGAGAGTCTTTGGGTCATGTTCACCAGGTCGCGGCTGGCGGCTTCCAGGAGGGGTGGCTCGGGGCGGCGCTGGAATGTGCTCGGGGCGATCTTGCCAGGGAGGCCGGCGCCGGGCCGTGGCCTGTCGAGGTGGAACGCCTGATGCACCGCTCGCAGAACCTTAACCCCATCGGCCTTGTTCACCAGGACTGAGATCTTGATATCGCCGGTCGTGATCATTTTCATGTTGACGTTCGCCGCCGCCAGCGCCGCGAACATCGTCTCGGCGACGCCGCTGTGCGTCCGCATGCCGGTGCCGACGACCGACACCTTGCTCACGTCCTCCTCGTGCGCCACGCTGGCGCCCATCGCCATGGCCAGCGGCCGCAGCACCGCCAACGCCTGCGGCAGTTCGTTGCGCAGCACGGTGAAGCCAATCGCCGCCTTGCCGCCGCTGCCGGCGTTCTGGGCGATCATATCGACGACGATGTTCTGCTCGGCGATGGCGGAAAAGACGCGATGACTGATGCCGGGCTGGTCCGGCACGCCGTCGAGCAGGATGCGCGCCTCGTCCTTGAGCAGGGCGGCGCCGCAAACGACGATGTCGCGCATCCAGTCGGCCTCGGGCACGATCCAGGTGCCCTCGGCGTCGCTGAACGAGGAGCGCTTTTGCAGCGGTACGTCGAACTTCTTGGCGAACTCGATCGAGCGCGAGTGCAACACGTTGGCGCCGACCGCGGCCAGTTCGAGCACCTCGTCATAGCTGATGAAGTCGATCTTGCGCGCCTCGGGCACGAGCCGCGGATCCGTGGTGTACACGCCATCGACGTCGGTGTACAGTTCGCAGCCGACATGGCCGTTGCCCTGGCCGCCCTCGTGCTTCATGACCGCGGCCAGGGCGACCGCGGTGGTATCGCTGCCGCCGCGCCCCAGCGTCGTGATGTTGTAGTGCTCATCGACGCCCTGGAAGCCCGCGACGATGACGACCTTGCCCTCATCCAGAGCGCCGCGGATGCGCTGCGTGGAGATGTTCTTGATCCGCGCCTTGGTGTGGAAGCTGTCGGTGACGATCCCGATCTGTGCCCCGGTGAAACTGATGGCCGGCTGGCCGAGCGCCTGAATGGCCATCGCCATGAGAGCGATGGAGATTTGCTCGCCGGTGGACAGGAGCATGTCCATCTCGCGCGCCGGGGGCTGGTCGGTGATCTCGCGGGCCAGTTCGATCAATTCGTCGGTGGTGTCGCCGCGCGCGCTGACGACGACGATGACCTGATTCCCGGCTTGACGGGCACGGATGGCGCGGCGCGCGGCCGCCATGATGCGCTCTGCGGTGGCGACGCTGCTGCCGCCAAATTTCTGCACAACAAGAGACAAGGTCTGCTTCTCCTCGGTCCGGCGGGGCGGGGTGAGCGTGCGGCCGGAAGGTTGACACGGTTTCCGA
>DASPXY010001510.1:0-2160 GCA_035637055.1 Gemmataceae bacterium
GTCGGGTTGAACGACAGAACAGGCGGCCCAGCGAGGAAACTCCCCAGGTTGTCCTGGGCTGAGAGCAACTCAGCGAGATGCTGCCGCAGCGCGGGATTGCCGTCGCAGACGCGGTCCAGGTAGGCGGCCCTTGCGGTCGGATCGTCAATATCCAGGGCCGCGTCGAAGATGGCTCGCTCGTTCATGCTCGAAACCCTTAACAGGCGCGGCCGCAAGGTGCTCTATCTGACAGTGCGTCTTCGGGCCGTCGCCTTCGCCAACAAATTGCGTCATTCGGGCTGGATTTTCTTGAGGAGCCAGGCGCGGGCGTAGGCCCAGGTGCGATCGGCGGTGCGTGCCGACAGCCCGAGCGCCTCGGCGGCTTGCGGTCCGGTGAGGCCGGCGAAATAGCGGAGCTTGACCAGGTCGGCGGCGACGGCGTCGGTGGCGGCGAGTTGCGTCAGGGCTTCGTCGAGGGCCAGCAAATCGTCGGAGATAGCGGGGGCGACCAACTCCGATTCGGGGAACTCTTCGCGCTCGCGGTCGCCGCCCCTTTTGAGGCTGGCCTTGCGGCGGGCGTTCTCGACGAGGATTCTGCGCATGGCCTCGGCCGCGGCGGCGAAGAAGTGTCCGCGGCTGTTCCACTGCTGCGCCTGCTCCGCGTCCACCAGGCGCAGGTAGGCTTCGTGGACCAGTGCCGTCGCGTCCAGCGTCTGCCCCGGCTGTTCCTGGGCCAACCGCTGGGCGGCGAGGCGGCGCAACTCGTCGTAGACGAGAGGGAGGAGTTGCTCGGCGGCGTGCGGGTCGCCTTGCTCGATCGCGGACAGGATGCGCGTCACCTCGCTCATGGCTCAGTCCTCTGCGGGAGCGTTGCAGTCCCCGCAGTGTAACCGACCGCGGCGGGGGTTGCCAGGATATCGCGGTCCGGAAGGCCATTGGCCGTCGTACTCGGCAGCCTTACAATGACCCTTGCCCCCCATCGTCAGACAATCTCCTGTGAACCGTCCCGCACCGGGCGGCGTCATTCCAGGATCGCCGGGCGGTCGCGTATCACGACAGCTCACCAGGGTACGTCCATGCACGAAGTCTTCGAGCACACCGCCGACCTGGGGTTGCGCATCCGCGCCGCCGACCTGGACACCCTCTTCGCCGAGGCGGCGGAGGCGCTGTTCTCTGTGATGGTCGAGGATCTGTCCAGCGTGCGGCCGCTGGAGCGCCTCGACGTGCGGCTCGCGGCGGACGAGCGGGATTATCTCCTGTTCGACTGGCTGCGGCAGCTGCTCTACCACTTCGACACGAAGCACCGCCTGTTCAGCCGCTTCGAGGTCCATGTGGACGACGGGGGCCTGACCGGCACGGCGTGGGGCGAACCGCTTGACCGTGCGCGGCACGCTCTCGAACACGAGGTGAAGGCGATCACCTACCACGGCCTGCGCGTCGAGCAGACATCCGAACCGCCCAACAACGGCTGGCTTGCTGAGGTTATTATAGATATCTAAAGGGGAATATCATGGCGAAGGACATCTACCGTGGTCCGCTGGAAAAGGTCGATGACTGCTGTTACCGCATCCCGAAGAGCTACAAGCCCGGCATGCGCGTCGATGGCCTGATCTTCGCGGACGAGACCCTGCTCCAGCAAATCAAGAAGGATCAGGCGCCCGAGCAGGTCGCGAATGTAGCATTTCTGCCCGGCATTCAGGGCGCCAGCCTGGCGATGCCGGACATTCATTGGGGCTATGGTTTCTGCATCGGCGGCGTGTGCGCGACCGACCCCAAGGAAGGCGGGGTAATTTCTCCCGGAGGGATCGGTTATGACGTAAATTGTGGTGTACGGCTGGTCAGGTCCAATCTCTTTTATCGCGAGGTCAAGCACCACCTGCGTGAGTTGGTCGATGCTCTTTTCAAGCACGTTCCGACCGGGGCTGGCAGGTCGGGTCGCTACGAATTCCGCGGCGGCGATATGCGACGCTTACTCACGGAAGGCTCGCGTTACGTCATCGGTAAGGGACACGGCGAGGGGCGCGACCTGGAGTACACGGAGGCGAACGGCCACCTCGACGGCGCCGACGCCGACGCCGTCAGCGACCACGCGAAGGAGCGCGGCGCCGAACAGTGCGGCACCCTCGGTTCGGGCAACCACTTCCTCGAAATGCAGGTCGTCGATCACATCTTCGACGAGGA
>DASPXY010001511.1:0-2082 GCA_035637055.1 Gemmataceae bacterium
TGCGCTTTTTCGAGCGCCTCCGCCGCCTTGGCCGGGCTGATCTCGTCCGCCTTCAGGGCGCGCGGCGTCAGGACCGTCACGACGTTGTCGCGCACCTGAGCAAAGCCGCCGTCCACAAAGAAGCGCTGCACGTCGTTGCCGCGTCGCGTGCGCAGTTCGCCGTAGCCCAGGCGGCCGATCAGCGGAGCACGCCCCGGCAGCACGCCCAGCTCGCCGTCGTACATCGGCAGCACGACCGAATCGACCGTCTCGTCGAGGACCGCGCGCTCCGGCGTCACCACCACGCACTTGACCGACCGCCCCTCTGGCATACGTCACTTCCCTTCCGCCTGCCGCTTCGCCTGCTCCGCCGCCTCTTCGATGCGGCCGACGTACATGAACGCCTGCTCGGGCAAATGGTCCCATTTGCCCTCGCATAACTCCTTGAAACTGCGAATCGTCTCCGGCAGCGGCGTGATGTTGCCGGGCCGGTTGGTGAACGCCTCGGCCACCAGGAACGGCTGCGACAGGAACTTCTCGATACGCCGCGCCCGATGCACCACCTGCTTGTCTTCCTCGCTCAACTCCTCGACGCCAAGGATGGCGATGATGTCCTGCAGTTCGCGGTAGCGCTGCAGAATCTGCTGCACGCGGCGGGCGACGGCGAAGTGCTCCTCGCCGACGTACTGCGCCTGCAGGATACGACTGTTCGATGCCAGCGGATCGACCGCCGGATAGATGCCCTTCTCGGCGATGCCGCGCTCCAGGTAGATGAAGGCGTCGAGGTGCTGGAAGGCGTTGGCGGGGGCCGGGTCGGTCGGGTCGTCGGCCGGCACGTAGACCGCCTGCACGCTCGTGATGGCGCCCTTCGATGTGCTCGTAATCCGCTCCTGCAACTCGCCCATCTCAGTCGCGAGGGTCGGCTGGTAACCGACAGCGCTGGGCATGCGGCCCAACAGTGCCGACACCTCCGAGCCTGCCTGCGAGAAGCGGAAGATGTTATCGACGAACAGCAGCGTGTCCTTGCCCGTCTCGTCGCGGAACCACTCGCACATCGTCAGGGCCGACAGCGCCACGCGCAGACGGGCGCCGGGCGGTTCGTTCATCTGGCCGAAGACCATGGCCGTCTGCTCGATGACCTTGCGGCCAGTGTTGCCGATCTCCATTTCCTGCATTTCGAGCCAGAGGTCATTGCCCTCGCGCGTGCGCTCGCCGACGCCGGCGAAGACGGAAAAGCCGCCGTGCTCCTTGGCCACGCGGGCGATCAGTTCGGTGAGGATGACCGTCTTGCCCAGGCCGGCGCCGCCGAACAAGCCCGCCTTACCGCCGCGGACCAGCGGCGTCAGCAGGTCGATGACCTTGATGCCGGTCGGAAATAGTTCGGCCTTCGGCGACAGATCGCTGAAGTCCGGGGGCAGGGCGTGGATGGGACGAAATTCGGCGGCCTGGATCGGCCCGCGGCCGTCGATCGTTTCGCCGAGCAGGTTGAAGACGCGCCCGAGCGTCTCCTTGCCGACGGGTACCTGGACCGGCTTGCCGGTGTCGAGCACCTTCATGCCGCGGACCAGGCCGTCGGTCGAGCCGAGAGCGACGGCGCGGACGCGATTGCCGCCCAGGTGCTGCTGCACCTCGCCGGTCAGGCGAATGTGCCTACCCTTCTCCTCGCTCTCGACGCGGATGGCGTTATAGATCTCGGGCAGGTGGCCGCCTTCAAACTCCGCGTCGAACGTCGAGCCGATCACCTGCACGATCGTGCCGGTGTGTTGACCGTTTGTGCTGACCATGAGAACTCCTACCAAATCGGCGAGCGGGGGGCGTAAGCCCCCTGATGCTGCTCGTCTCTCCAAATCATCAGGGGGCTTACGCCCCCCGCTCGCCGCGGAACTGATCTGCTTTGAAAACCTCTGTTACCAACCCGAAGCGTCAGCGAGGAACACTCTCCTTTCCAGAGAAGTTGTCCCTCGCTTACGCTTCGGGTTAGAGCGGTTCGCAGTCGGGTTGCCTCCAGGAGTAGGCCCCGCGAGCCGAGCGGGGCTGCTGGCCGTGCCGCTCGGCTCGCGGCACCTACACCCTGCGTGCGCCACCCGTCTGCGAACCGCTCTA
>DASPXY010001512.1:0-3898 GCA_035637055.1 Gemmataceae bacterium
TCCGCGGCTTCAACTGGGTCTTCGACCGGATCACGCAGGGCTACGGCAAGACCGTGGGCTGGTGCCTCCGCCTCAGCGCCATCGTGCTGCTGGTCTACGTCGGCCTGATCGGTCTGACCGGCTTTGGCTTCAGCCGTGCTCCCACGGGCTTCATCCCGATGCAGGACAAGGGTTACCTGGTGACGAACATTCAGCTGCCCGACTCCGCCTCCCTGGAGCGCACGTTGGAGGTCACCGACGCGGTCGAAAAGATCGCCCTGGAGACGCCCGGGGTGGCCCACACGCTTTGCCTGCCGGGGATGTCGTACGTGCTGAACGCGAACAGCTCCAACTACAGCAACGTGTTCATCATCTTCCAGCCCTTCCACGACCGGCGCGACCCCGCGCTAGGCGGGGAAGCCATCGCGGCGAAAATCCGCGCCCGCCTGGAGCGCGAGGTTCCCGAGGCGCGCGTGCTGGTCTTCGGGGCGCCGCCGATCTCGGGCCTGGGCACCTCCGCCGGCTTCAAGCTGATGGTGGAGGCCACCGGCGACGTGGACTACGACGCGCTGCAGGCCCGCGCCGACGAGCTGGCCGCCAAGGGCAACGAGCAGCCGGGCCTGGCCGGCCTGTTCAACGGCTTCCGCGCCCGCACGCCGCAGCTCTACGTGGACATCGACCGCGAAAAGGTCAAGTCGATGGGGGTGTCCCTCACCGACGTCTTCGACACCTTGCAGGCGTGCGTCGGCAGCTACTACGTCAACGACTTCAACCGTTTCGGCCGCACCTGGCAGGTCAACGTCCAGGCCGACGCCCCCTTCCGCACGGACGCGGTAGCGGTCAAGCAACTCAAGGTCCGCAACAGCAACGGCGAGATGGTGCCGCTGGGGGCGGTGGCCGCGGTGCGCGAGTCGTCCGGGCCGGTGCAGATCACGCGCTACAACATGTTCCCGACGGCCTCGGTCAACGGCCTGCCGCTGCCCGGGACCAGCATGGGCGACGCCCTGGCGACCATGGAGAAGCTGAGCCAGAGCCTGCCGCGCAACATGGCCACCGAGTGGACCGAGGTGAGCTACCTGCAGAAGCAGGCGAGCAAGGTCGAGCAGTTCCGGGACCTGCGGAACAACCCTTTCAGCGCCTTCACGGTCGGGGTGGTGCTCGTCTTCTTCGTGCTGGCGGGCCTGTACGAGAGCTGGTCGCTGCCGTGGGCGGTGATCCTCGTCGTGCCGATGTGCCTGCTGAGCGCCCTGGTGGGCCTCGCCTTGGCGGGCATGGACGTGAACATCTTCGTGCAGGTCGGCTTCGTGGTGCTGGTCGGCCTGGCCGCCAAGAACGCGATCCTGATTGTCGAGTTCGCCCGGAACCGGCAGCACGAGGGCGCGAGCCGGTTCGACGCGGCCGTGCAGGCGGCGAAGGTGCGGCTGCGGCCGATCCTGATGACGTCGTTCGCGTTCATCCTGGGCGTGTTCCCGCTGGTGATCGCCCACGGGGCCGGGGCCGAGATGCGGCAAACGCTGGGCATGGCGGTGTTCGCCGGCATGATCGGCGTGACGCTATTCGGCCTCTTCCTGACGCCGGTGTTCTACTCCGTCGTCCGGGGGCTCGTGGAGCGCAAGGCGGCGCCGGTGGCGGTAGGGGCGGGCGTCCAGGCCCCGCCGCCGCACCGGCCGGCATGAGTAAACTACCGGGCCGGCAAGACGCCGGCCCGGTCGGGTTCACGCCAGGGACGGGGTTCGGGTTCTTCCAGCAGAAAAGGGGTGCGACCATGTCAGAACTCAAGACCCTTCCCGTCGCATCGACGACGAGTTCGCCGCCGTGGAGAAAAAGTTCAAGGACATGCAGCTCGAACGGTTGCGTGCTTCGGTCAGATTGACCGAAGTGTCCAGGTCAAAATCCGTTGCGCGCGTCGGTCCGCCCCACCGAATGCATCTGGCGCGCGACGCTGCGCGCTCCGGCCACATCGACCGACACAAAGAACAGCCTGCCCGCCACCAACGCTTGCGGTGCCAAGTCGGGACATGTTCCACCTGCGGCGTGGTTAAAGGGCAATGCATCCGATCATGACTGCATCTACCCTGTCGTGGCCAGATGGCCCAGGAGAGCAGAGCGCAATTACCGCCCGTGCCTCGCTTCGGACGAGACCATGGGCGTGAACAAGATAATAGCAGGTGAGTCCCTGCCGGCAGAATCTTGGTATCGCCCATCCACTGTCGATGTATTCGATGAATCACGTGAGCATTCTACGTGCCCCAGAAGGAGTCCGCGATGCCCGAAAATGTTCACAGGAAGCACGAGGTCCGCGTGGGGCTCACGGAGCAGGAGCACCAACAGGTCTGGCGCGCTGCCGCCGCCCGCTCACTACCAATGGCCCTCTGGCTCAGGCAGCTGACGCCTGCAGCCTTCGGCAAGAGCAACAGTGAGAGCAACAAGTCCCCACCATCCCTTTCCGGAGACACACATGGCAAGCACGAGGAAGCCCAGCCAGGATTCCGCGAACCCAAGCGAGCGCGAGTTGGCGGAGGCCCTGGACAGGTACACCAACCCTGACCCTCCGGAACACGACCCCGTCTTCGCCGAGGAAATCAGGCGACTGCAACCCCACTGGTTCGACGCCCCAAACCAAGAAGCTCAACAGTGAGACCAGCAGGTAACCGTCATCACCCCCAGGACGAATAAGCATCCTAGGGCAAGTAACAAGAGTGACGACCAGCTCAAGCAGGAACTCCTGGAATTGGCCAGGTCCGGAGCACCACGCCCCCGGCTTGACTCCGCTGATCCCGAAGAGCGTGAGTTGGCCGAAGCTCTCCTTCGGTTCACCACCAAACCGCCCGACCGGGACACCTCACGCAACTGAGCGGGTCGCTCGGGAATGGCGGCAGGGTTGAGAAAAAACTGCGGCCCGCCGCGGGACCGCCGCAGTTGCCGATGCCGGCAGTGGCCAGGCCACCTGGGCGGCCGGCAGTGAACTGCTCTCAAACGCGCGGCAACCCAGGCTCCGCGCTGCCGGTTACCAGGACACCCGGTCACCGACTAACCATGGCCGGCCGCCGCGCCCTGGCCCTGATGGTAACCGGTTTGGTCGCCCTCCCGCGCGACAGCCGCTCCGGGGATTAGAGCGGTTTACGAATCCGTGTGAAGTCCGTTTAGCGACGCTTCGCAGAAGCGTTTCGTCTGGGAAACGCTTCTGCGAAGCGTCGCTAACCGAAGACCGCAAACGCAATCGTAAACCGCTCTAGGGCTGAACTCACAGGCGTTCATTGCCGGGTTCTCCTGGCGAATCAGTTCTCCGGCGGCACGCCGCGCATACGCCGGCGCATATGCCTATCGCGCAGCCTACATGCGACAGCATGCGACTACATGCGACAGTTCGGCGTGGATTCCCGTGCAAAAGGGGAGCGCACGGCAGGGTGCGGGGGCCGCGTCAGGAACGCGGCCCCCGGCGCAAGTAGGGTTGCTGCAAGGAATAAGGAAGCGGAGAGGGAGGGATTCGAACCCTCGGTAGGATTGCTCCCACACCGATTTTCGAGACCTACCCACCCCACCGATTTCCGGGTCAAGTGCCATTGGGCGTATCTCTGATTTGGCGCTGCGTCTGCAGAAGGCGAAAGACGGAGGTATGATCGCGTTTGCCCTTCTTCGGAGCCGGCGGCTGGCGTTTCTTCTGCTTGGCTTTGATCCAGCACTCACTCCATACCGTCTCTAACAGTCTGGCTAACCTCTGCCGTAAGGCCGGCGCCGAGACTGTCGTAGGCAGCAACTCCACCACTTGGGCCACCGCCACCAACTCGTGCAACGCCACCAACTGCTTGGTCACGTCCACGAACAGCAACTCCGTGGAGATGGTCTCCACAGCACGCCGCTGTGCCACCGCCACCTAGCCACGCACCACCTGGATCAGGTGGTACAACAGCAGGCAGAA
>DASPXY010001513.1:0-5883 GCA_035637055.1 Gemmataceae bacterium
CGCTGGTTCATCGGCTCGATCCGGGGGTGGTGCCCTTTCGCAAGGCGCGTAGTTTCGATGTTCACGTCTCCGGCGGTGAGTACAACGTCGCCGCGGGGCTGTCGGACTGCTTCGGACTGCGAACCGGCATCGCGACGGCGATGGTCAACTACGGCATCGGCGAACTGGTGCAAGCGCGCGTCCGCGAGACGGGCGTGATGCCGTTCTACAGGTGGTTCGAGCACGATGGCGTCCGCGGGCCGAACCTCGCGACGGTCTACAGCGACCGCGGCCACGGAGTCCGCGGGCCTGTCGTCTTCTACAATCGCGCGAACGAGGCCGGCGCCCTGCTCAAACCGGGTGACTTCGACTGGGCGACAAACTTCGCCGGCGGCGTGCGCTGGTTCCACAGCGGCGGCATCTTCGCGGCTCTGTCGCCGACCACGTCGGAACTGATCGTCGAGGGGATGCAGGCCGCGAAGACCGCCGGCGCCATCAACTCCTTCGACCTCAATTATCGGGCGAAACTGTGGGCGTCAGTCGGCAGCCTCGAACGGGCTCAGCAGGTGCTGCGGCGCATCGTTAGCAGCGTGGACGCGCTGATCGGAAACGAAGAGGATCTGCAAAAGGGCCTTGGCATTTCTGGCCCGGAGGTTGCCTCGAAGTCGAAGCTCGACCCCGATACGTTCTTCCTGATGATCGACCGAGCGGTGCAGCAGCATCCCAACATCAAGCTGGTCGGGACGACGCTGCGCGAGGTGCATTCGACCAATCGCCACGACTGGGCTGCGGTGCTATGGCTGGAAGGCAAGCGATTCGTCAGCCCGACGTGTACGCTGGACGTCCTCGACCGCATCGGCGGCGGCGACGGCTTCGCTTCCGGCCTTATCTACGGTCTGATCAGCGGGCGCTCCCCCGAGGAGTCGCTGCGCCTGGGCTGGGCGCACGGGGCGCTGCTGACGACCTATCACGGCGACGTCACGATGGCGAAACTCGACGAGGTGGAAGCGTTCGCGAAAGGTGGATCGGCTCGCGTTCAACGATGAGGCGCGGTGAAACCCCTCCCCCCAACCCCCTCCCCGAAGCGGAGAGGGGGAGAAGAAGAAACGTGTTTGGCTTGCTCCCCCTCTCCGTTGCGGGGAGGGGGTTGGGGGGAGGGGTTTCTCACCCCTGAGGGACACCGCATGACGACAACCCTGAGCGAGCCTCAAGTGCGCCAGATCGCGGCGGAAGCGCTGGCGCCGCTCAACCTCGCCGGCAAGAAGGTGCTGCTCATCGTGCCGGACTCCACGCGGACGGCGCCGGTCGGTCTACTCTTTAGCGTCATTCACGATCTCATTGGGAACCAAACCCGCGCCCTCGACGTCATGATCGCGCTGGGCACGCATCCGCCGATGAGCGACGCGGCGATCAACCAGCGCCTGGAAATCACCGCCGCCGAGCGCGCCGGCAAATACGGACGTGTCCGGGTGTTAAATCATGCCTGGGACAACCCGGAGGCACTGGCCCACGTCGGCACGATTCCGGCGAACGAGATCGGGGCCCTGTCCGGCGGCCTGTTTGAGATGGCGGTCGATGTGACCATCAATCGCGCGGTCTTCGACTACGATCAACTCATCATCGTCGGCCCGGTGTTTCCGCACGAGGTGGTCGGCTTCTCCGGCGGCAACAAGTACCTCTTCCCCGGCATCGGCGGCGCTGCGATCCTCAACTTCTTCCACTGGCTGGGCGCGGTCATCACCAATCCGAAGATCATCGGCAACAAGTGGACGCCGGTGCGCCGCGTCGTCGATCGTGCCGCGGCCCTCGTGCCGGTGCCGAGGTTCGCGTTCTGCATGGTCGTACATGAGGGTGGGCTGGCGGGACTGTACACCGGCACGCCCGAAGCGGCCTGGTCCGAGGCCGCCGACCTGAGCAACCGCCTGCACATCGTTTACAAGGATCGACTGTTCCACACGGTTCTCTCGTGTGCTCCGCCGATGTACGATGAAATCTGGGTAGGCGGCAAGTGCATGTACAAGCTGGAACCCGTCGTTGCCGATGGCGGGGAGCTGATCATCTACGCCCCGCACATCCGCGACATTTCGCGCACGCACGGTGCCCTCATCGAGCGCATCGGCTATCACACACGCGATTATTTCCTGGGTCAGTGGGAGCGCTTCAAGAACGAACCGTGGGGCATCCTGGCGCACTCGACGCACGTGCGCGGCGTCGGCACCTACGCGAACGGCGTCGAGAAGCCGCGCATCCGCGTGACGCTGGCGACGCAGATCCCCGAGCATGTCTGCCGCGCGATCAATCTGGGCTATCGCGATCCGGAATCTATCAAGATCGCGGGCTACCAGAACCGCGAAGAGGAGGGCGTTCTGTGCGTACCCAAGGCTGGCGAGATGCTGTATCGGCTGAAGGATTCGCCGGCATGGGCACGCGGGTAGCCTTTCGCTACAACAAGTCCGCCGCGCCCATCTGGACGCGACAACCTCCTGTGAGGGCCAGGTCTAGCCTGGGTGCTTTGCACCGTGGGCGGTGTTGCGCCGCCCGAGCGTTCGGCTCGTCACACAGCAGAGGGAAGGCTGTTTCAGGCCCGCGTGAGGATGACACGGTGACCAGGTGACCAGGTGACTAGGTGAAAGGGAGTTACGCCGGTCACCTGGTCACCGTGTCACCCTGTCACCTTGTCATCCGCAAGGGCCCGAGAGCCTTCCTCCTCCCAGGTCTCGCTGTAGACTCCTCGCAGGAAACGGCTGCCCGGACGTTCCGGGCAGCCGTTGTGTTTTGGAGCATCGCTTGGGTCGGACAGCTTCACGAGACTACGGGCCAGGCACCGCGCACGGAGCCAAAATGAGGAGTGAGTTGCGGGAAGTCGGGCGCACTCGGGTCAGGAGTGCATGGTGCGAGGTTGCGGTCGAGGTAGAGACAGCCAACATCCGCAGCGGGTAGTTTCGCCAAGAGTGCCTCCGCCTGGGCGACGGCAATCAGCCACGCTGCCTTCAGGTCCGGCAAGGAAATCGGCCTGGCCAGATGCTCGCTGGCCAGATCCTCCTCCCGGAATTTCATGTGCCGTGCCGCCCCTTCGAGCAAGGATGAAGGCGTGAACCCCTGGTCTTTCCCACAGGCGGCCCAGCAGATGGCTCCGAGACTCAGATAGTTGTCATGGAGGTAAAGGATATCCACAAAATCCCTGACCTCCGCACGGCCGGCCAGGGCCAGGGCTTTGTTGGTGGCGAGATCCGCTGGATGCAGGCAATACCCGAACTCGGGATCCGGCTGGACCGGGAAGAAGCGAAAGGCAGAGTCGAAACACCAATCGAGTCGCAACCGCTCCGTCCCGCGGCTTACCTCGGCTCGTTGCAAGAAAGGCTGACGGAGCAACCAGCGCACGGTTAAGCCCTGGCTCGTGAGGGCGGCCGTGTCGGCTTCTGCGGAAGCGAGAACGCGGTCGGCGACGTCGTGGAAGAGGTCGAGGTCCGCGGAGTAGCGCGGGCTTGTCTGGGCGCGATTGATGACCGCTCCGCCGCCAGCATGGCTTTCCGGGTTGCGGTGGGCCGCCAGCAGCAGGAGCACTTCTTTCTGGAAGGGGGTTAACGGCATGAGTGGCGGTCGTCCTCCAGCGCGGCCAACTCCGCGGCGGCCAAAAAACCCTTGCGGCCGCCGTGGCCTCGTAGCCCCTTGATGATAAGCGGGATCATGGCCTCTATGACCGTGAGGTCGGGGTTCAGGTGCCAGAAACAGCTCGCGTAAAACTCTCGAAAGAGTTGTGCCGCCAGCTGGACTTTGTCGGTGACCTGTGGCGAGTCCTTGGTCGCTTCGGTCATGGAAGTACCCATTGCCAGCGAAGGAGTAGATCGAAGACTCTCTATAATCGAGTATACGGGTGGGTGGGGGCGCACTCAAGCGGAAGGGCCGCGACGAAAAGCGAGCGGCGGGCTGAAACCTATCCCTTTGGGGAGTTTGGCGATGTCCGAAGAAGCCAATTTGCTCCACGCCATCGTCGAGCAGCCCGAGGACGATGGGGTCAGGCTCGTGTATGCGGACTGGCTCGAAGAACACGGCCGGCCGGAGCGCGCCGACTTTATCCGCCTCCAGATCGAACTCGCCCGCTTACCGATGGACGATCCCCGCCGCCTCGATCTCGAAGAGCGCCTGAGCGAGAACGGCAAGCGCCCGCCACCCACGGACCGGCTCACCCCGCCCCGACTCGATGCCCGGCCTTGCTTCGTCACTGGTCGCCAGGCGGACTGGCGCCGGGAACTGCCGTCCTTGCCAGGCATTATCTGGGGCGCGTTTTGGCGAGGCTTCGTCGCCGAAGCGTGGGTCAAGAACTGGAAAACCCTTCGTACGCAGGCCGAGACGATGTTCGCCAGTGCCCCGGTCGAGCGGCTTACGCTGGAACAGCTGACCACGCGAACCGCCGTGACGCTTGCGAACTGGCCCGGCCTCGCTCGCCTCCATGTCCTCGACATCCGCGGCAATGACATTGGCCCGGACGGCGTCCGCGCCCTGGCCGAATCGGTCCATACCAGCAACCTGACCGCCCTGAACCTCCGGTCGGCCGACGGCGGCCCAGAAGGGGCAGCGGCTCTGGCGGCCTCTCCTTATCTGGCCCGGCTCACAGGGCTGGATCTGTGGGAGAACTACATCGGCGACCAGGGTGCCGCAGCCCTGGCCGGTTCGCCGCAGCTGACGAACCTGACCGAACTCGTATTGAACGAGAACCAGATCGGCCCCGAGGGGATGACCAGCCTGGCGCGCTCGCGGTACCTGACTCGTCTCACGGAGCTTTACCTGTACCAGAACCCCATCGGTGATGTGGGCGCGGAAGCACTCGCCGCCTCGGAAGCATTCGCCACGCTCCGCACCTTGCGGGTGCTCGCCGCAGATATCGGCGACGCCGGGGCGAAAGCGCTGGCCGCTTCGCCGCACCTCGGCGGCCTGCAGATGCTCGATCTGCGGTTCAACGCGGACATCGGCCCGTGGGCTGCCGAGCGGTTGCGCCTTCGCTTTGCTGACCGCGTCTTTCTGGGAAATGGATAGACGACTGCCGACGAGCGGGTAAACTGCCCCGACGAGCAACGGCCCATCCCCAACGGATAACAACCACCATGCAGATCGCAACCCAGTTCACTCCGCTCTCCGAAGTTCAGGCCGATTGGCTCATCGTCGGCATTTACGAGGGTGAAGACCTCCCTGCCGACTTCGCCCAACTCGACGCTCAACTCGGCGGCACGCTGGCGCGGCTGAAGCAAGCGGAGGACATCGTCGGCAAAAGCCTCGAACTGACGCCGCTACGTGATTGCAAGGGCATCGGCGCCCGGCGTGTGCTCATCGTCGGCCTGGGCAAGCGCGCCGACGCCGATCGCGCCGCCTTCACCAATGGCATCGTGGCCGCGGCTCGCTCCATCACTGGCAAGCAACTCGCCCGTCTCGCCGTGGCCCTGACGGAGCCGCCGCGCGGCATCGGCTGGGAGGATCTCGCCGTCGCCGCTGCCGTCGGCTTGCTGCAAGCCTCGACCGGACCTGGCCTGCACAAGCGCGAGCAAGATCGTTTCGCCCCGAAGGAACTCTGCCTGGCTGCCCCGTCCGGCCCGGTCAGCGAGGTGCAGCGCGGCGCCCGCCGCGGCGCGGTCCAGGGCAAGGCCGTCCTGCTGGCGCGCGAGCTGGTCAACACGCCGCCCTGCGATCTCTACCCCGAGACGTTCGCCGCGCGCGCCGTTCACGTGGCCCGCGAGGCCGGCGTCGAATGCATGGTGCTCGACGAACAACAAATCGAGGCCGAGCGCATGGGGGCGTTGCTGGGCGTGGCGCGCGGCAGCGATCGGCCGCCGCGTTTCGTCGTCCTGCACTACCGCCGCGGGAAGGGCGGCCGCACGCTCGGCCTGGTCGGCAAGGGGGTCACCTTCGACA
>DASPXY010001514.1:0-6961 GCA_035637055.1 Gemmataceae bacterium
CTGCCGGAGGCCGAGCGCCGGCAGGCAATCGAGGGCACCCTGGTGAAACGCGCGGGGCGGCCCGAGAACATCGCCCAGGCGGTGCTGTTCTTCCTCGACAACGATTTTGTCACCGGCGTCTGTCTGCCCGTGGACGGCGGACGGACCATCTTCAGCAGTGAATCAGAGCCCGAAGCGTAAGCGAGGGACGTGACAAGATCCCTCGCTTACGCTCTCTGAAGTTGCGCTCTGTTGGGCATTGCTATGCGTTTCTTCCGATTTTTACTCGGCCGGGCGGTACTCGCGCGGCAGCGCCTCGCGCAGGCACTTCCGCAACTTGCGCCGCCCAGTCGGTGTCCCCGCCAGCCGGTACAGCCGCGCCAGATCGTGCTCCGCACTCGCCTGGCTCACCGCCAGGCTCAGCCCATAGCTGCGCTGCCAGCGCCACCACCTTTGGGCCTGCTCCGGCAGGTCGCGCCGCGCCAGCTGCCTGGCCCGGTGCCACTCCAGATAACAGAACGCCACCAGGCACGCCTGCGCCCAGTTCTCCACCTTGACGAACTCCCGGAACCGATAGCGGTGGAACCCCAGCGTCCCCTTCAGTTCCTTGAAGAACAACTCGACCTGCCAGCGCAGGTCGTACAACTCCACCACCCGCGCCGCTGTCCAGGTCACGGCGTTGGTCAGCAGTACCTTCTGCACTTTCACCGGCTCTTGGCCTTGGGGCTTCTCTTTGGTCGAAAAGACGAGCAGCACGTCCCCGATGTTGTGGACGGCGCGTCTCTCCGGATGCACGTAGTACGTGCGTGCCTTCGCTTGCGGCCCCACCCGGCAGCGTGCCGCCCGCCGCAGCGCGGCGTCCGGCCCCTGCCCAGGCACGAGCCGGACGGCCTCGAACCGCTCGGCAGACCAGTCCTTGACCAACGACAGCACCTTGGGCCGGGGCTTGGGCCCGGCCAGCACCCGCTCGGGGTTCAGCGGCACCACCCAGGCAAAGCCACGCTCGGCGCAGGCGGCGCGGATGTCCTGGGCCTCGAAGGCGGTGTCCCCCAGCACCACCACCTCGGCCCCCTGAGGCATGGCCAACTGGCGGATCAAGGTGGCCGCCAGTTCGATCTGCGTGCGGTAAGGGAACTGCTTGGCCCGGCAGTAGCCCTCGGTGTAGTAACTGCGGCAGCAGGGGATGCGCAAGCCGCTGGGGGTCAACAACAGGCCGCAGACGAAGCCGTGACAGGAGCGCCGGGCGTGCTTCTTGTTTTTGCGGTTGCCCTTCTTGGCACGCGGGCGGTAGTTGGCGCGGCTGAAGGTGTTCTCGGTCTGCTGACCCTGCTGGCCCACGTAGGTCTGATCGAGGATGAAGGCCCACGTGCCGGCGCGCTGCGCCTCTTGCGCCAACAGCAGGTCGGCGACGGCAGCCAGGACGGCCCAGTCGCGCGACCAGTGCTGGCGGGCGAGGAAGCGCGTCAGTTGGGCGCGGTGGCGTGCCTGCGAGCGAATGGCCCCGGCGGCCTGGGAGGCGGACAGGCGGCCGCGGTGGCAGACGAAGGCGGCCACGAGGCGGACGAGCAAGGCGGCAGTGGCGGCACTCAGGCGTGCGGGGCGGAGAAAGGTCTTGATGCGGGGCAAGGCGTCGGCGAAGATCACGGCAGGACTCCTTCCGCAGCAGAGGACAGGTGTGGTTACCCGTCACTCTACCGGGCGACCGGGCTGTCGCGAAGGAGTCTCTTTCGTTGTCCATAACACCACCGGAACAAACGTCGAGCGCAACTTCAGAGCTCACGCTTCGGGTTGGTAGCGTGCGCGCTCCGACTGTGAACCGCTCTAGGCCGCCCGCCGGAGACGGATTTCTGCTGAAGATACGACTGTGCATTGGCCGACCTGTAAGGTATTCGCCCGTCCACCAGGGAGCAGCCATGCACGTTTCCAGGAAAGAAGCCGACATCCTCACTGCCTGCCTCGACTATCTCCGTCTCAAGGGAGTGCTCGCGTGGCGCAGCAATAATACCGGCGTGTTCGACCCTGCGCGGAAGTGCTTCCGCTCGTTTCGTGGGCTAAAAGGGGTAGCAGATATCCTCGGTATCCTAACTCGGCAAATGGCTCGCGAAGGCGAAACGGTGCTGCACGGGGTTCTCCTCGCGGTCGAGTGCAAGGGAGCGCGCGGCAGTCTGTCGCCTGACCAGAAGTGGTTCCTGGAGGAAGTCGCGCGGCGCGGCGGGATCGCCTTGTGCGTCCGCTCGGTGCGCGAATTTGACGATCAGCTGTCGCCGCTACTTGCATCGTAGACGGTTCCCGAGCTTTCGAGGCAGTAACAAGATGGCGAGCCTGACGCTCCCGGCTCGCCATCTTGTTACTGCCTCTTATCCTCTGTTTGGCAACTTCGATGACCGCAACAGGATGTCGTATCATGAAGTGAGTCCTTCTTCGGGGATCACCCCTCTCCCCCAATTGGGCTTGGAGGCGCGGTTGTGTGCATCGACGTTAGCGCACCCCCGCCTTGGCCGCCGCAGTGGGGTCTATCTGCCGCAGCGCTGCGGCCGCCGCCTGACGCACCGTCGGGTCCGGCTCGCGCAGCGCTTCCAGCAGAGCGGGCACCGCTTCCTGGGCCGCCGCGCCGAACCTGCCCAGCACCTCGGCAGCGCGTTTGCGGACCGAGGCGGCCTTACTCCTCAGTCCCTCGCTCACGACCATCACCAGTTCCTTACGCTTCTCCACACTTGCCGTGTCCCAGAGCGCCCGGGCAGCACTCAGCCGGACGCCCTCGTCCTCATCCTTGAGGGCCGCCGCGAACCGGGCCGCCGCGTCCTTCCCCAGACCGATCTTGCCCAGGGCCTCCGCGCCGAGCATGCGCACCCGGACCGCGCCATCGCGCAGCGCTACCTCCAGCAAGGCCGGTGCCGCGGCCTGTGCCTTGGCCCCGAACTCGCCCAGTGCCAGACAGGCCTGTTCGCGAACGCGGTCGTCCTTCGCTTTCAGCGCCGCGCGCAACTCCGACAAACCCTCACTTCGGCCATCGGCCTGCCACAGCGCCAGGGCGGCGTGAACGCGCACCACAGGATCGCTGTCCTTCAAAGCAGTGGCAAGGGCAGTGGCGCTCCCCTTCGCCTGCTGGCCGACCGCGCCGAGCGCTCTGGCAGCCAGGGCGCGGACGTCGCTCTCGGTGTCGCGCAGCGCCTCGGTCAGCGCAGGCACCGCCTCGGCCGCTGGCGGCCCAATCAGGGCCAGCGCATACGCCGCCGTTCGTCGCCGGGCCGCATCCTTGTCGGGCAGCGTCTTCACGAGCGTCGGCACCGCGGGGGCGCCGATATTTCCCAGCGTCGCCGCCACCGCCACCTCGAGCAAGCGCAACTCGTCTCCCTGGAGTGCGTCCAGCAACGCGGGGACGGTCTCGCGCGCTGCCGCACCCATCTCGCCCAGCGCCACCACCGCTTCGAGGCGCACCTCCATGTCCTTGTCGTTGAGGCTGCGAGCGATGGCGGGGATTGCCGGCTTCGCCGTCTTGCCCATCTGCCGGAGCACTACCAGGGCATCGATGCGTACGGCGGCGTCCTTCTCCTTCAGGCCGACGATGAGCACGGGAAGCAGCTCGCGCGCCGGCGGACGCTCGATGGTCCACAGCGCCTCGGCCACCTTCATGCGCACACGTGCGTTCTCATCCTTGAGGGCTTCCTGCAGCGCCGGGATAGCGAACTTGGCGACCGGCCCCAGCCGGAGCAGTAGTTCCGCCGAGTTGTAACGGACTTGTGGATTGGGGTTCTTGAGGGCCTTCAAACCGTCGGGGATGTCCAGGCCACCCTTCTTGTCCTTTTGAGCGGAGGCAGGTGTCACCCACACCGCCATGAGAAAAATACAGATCGCCAATGTCATTTTCATGAGTAGCTCCCGTCGCTGAGATCAAGAGGATGTCTGGCAGCGTACCCGAAGGAGCGCCGCGGGGGCAACAAAGAAAAGGTCCATCCGCGCCGATCGCACCTGGTTAGAATAGGACGAGTGTGTTCGTTCTTTCTGACGCCGCCCTTGCTCCCCTCACTCCTGGACGAGCGGCGGGGTTTATCCCCGCCGTCTGGCCGGCGGGGATAAACCCCGCCGCTCGTCCAGGGGCGAGGGGAGCAAGCAGCGTGGGAGAACTCCATGAGCCTGCCGCCGCTTGACATCCTCTACGAAGACAACCACTGCCTTGCCGTCGTCAAGCCGAGCGGCGTCCTTAGCACACACTACCAGGGCAAGGAGGAGACGCTCGACCGGGCCGTCAAGGCGTACCTGAAGGAGCGCTACCAGAAGCCGGGCAACGTCTTTCTCGGCATCGTTCATCGCCTGGACCGGCCCGTCTCCGGCGTGCTGCTGTTCGCCCGCACCAGCAAGGCGGCGGCCCGCCTCGCCGAGCAATTTCGCGAGGGCACCGTCGAGAAAATCTACTGGGCCATCGTCGAGGGCGACCTGGACAAGTCGGCCGGCAGCCTGGAGGACTGGCTGCTCAGGGATCGAGAGACGGGCCGCGTCGAGGTGGTCGAACCGCGCACGCGCGGGGCGCGGCAGTCGCTGCTGCACTTTCAGCGCCGCGGCGGCCACGGCGGCCTGACGTGGCTGGAGATCCGCCCGCAGACCGGGCGCAGGCACCAGCTCCGCGTACAGCTCGCCCATCACGGCTTCCCGATCTACGGCGATGCGAAGTACGGTTCCATCCACACCTTCGACCAGGCCATCGCGCTGCACGCCCGCTCGCTGACCTTCCTCCACCCGATCCGTTACGAGCCGATCACGCTGACCGCCGAGGTGCCGCGCCCCTGGCGCGGCCGTTTCGCCTACGTGTTGCAGGAGGCACCGCGATGACTTCCCCGCTGACCGCCATCCGCGACCTGATCCAGGAGGATGTCGGCAATCGCGGCCTGCGCACCGACCCCGCCGCGGACCTGATCACCGCCTGCCCGGACGATTTCGCCAACGCCTGCCGCGGTATCGCCCAGGCTCCGCAGGCGGCCGTCGCGATCGTCACCGGCTTTTACATCCCCCATGCGACGCCCCCGTGCGGCGAGACCGACGGCCCGCTCGGGGCGCTGTTCCTGGCGCGGGCGCTGGTGCCGCTGGGCATCCGCGTGGCGCTGGTGACCGACGCCTTCTCCACGCGGCCTCTGCAGGTCGGCCTCGCGGCGTGTGGTCTGGAGCGCGATGTGACTCTCCTGACGAACCCACCCCTCGCTCATCCGTGGGAGACGTACTTGCGGCTCGACTGGCTCCGCTTCGCGCGGGACGTATTCCGGATGACACACCTGATCGCCCTGGAGCGCGTCGGCCCAAGTCACACGCCGGAGACGATCCGGGCGCAGGACACCACAGGCCAGATCGAGCGCGAGTTCCTGCGCAAGGTGCCGGAGGAGGATTGGGACCGCTGCCACACCATGCGCGGGCTGGACATCACAGCGCAGATGAGTCCGGCGCATCTGCTGTTCGAGGCGGTGAAGGCCGAGGCACCACTGGTAACGACAATCGGGATCGGCGATGGCGGCAATGAGATCGGCATGGGCAAGATCCCGTGGGACGTCATTCGCCGCAATATCCCCGGTGGCGCGCGGGTGGCATGCCGTGTAGCGACCGAGGAGTTGATCGTCTGCGGGGTGAGCAATTGGGGGGCTTACGGGTTGGCGGCCGGGGTACGGCTCCTGCGCGGCATGGCGCCGGAGGAGTTGTTCGAGGTGGAGCGCGAGCGCGTGCTTCTGGAGCGCATGGTTGAGGGTGGCCCGCTGGTGGACGGCGTGACGGGCCAGCAAACCGCGACGGTGGACGGGCTGACGTTCGAGCGCTACGCCGAGCCGCTGCGCCGGCTCGCGACGATTCGTTGAGCGGTTTCTCAGTTGGCGAGCGGCGCGGCGTCAGCCCGCCGGTAACGCTCCCCGGCGGGCTGACGCCGCGCCGCTCGCTGGGACGTGGATCTGTGACGCCCCGCTATCCCCTTAACGTATCCCTCACGTCGATTTTTCCAGCGGAGCCCTGACGCCTGTCTTGGGAACCTCCTTGCCGGGCGGCCCCTGAGCAACCTTGGCCTCGCGCGTCAAGGTTCACTGTTGAGCAAGCGGCAGCGGCCTGGCTACTCCTTCACGATGACCAACCTTGGCCTCTCGCGCAAGGATTCGCCAGGCGCCAGGACGGGCACGGACTCCGGGTCTGGATAGACCCAGAGCCGCAGCGTCCCGTCGAGGCTCCCCGAGAGGAGGAAACGGCCCTTCGGAGAAAAAGCCACGCTCGTGACGGTATCCTGGTGCCCGGCGAAACGGCGCACCAACCGGCCCTTGACCACGTCCCACAACTGGAAGGCGCCACCTGTCGGCGACGGTCCTCCCGGGGCCGGCGGTTTGTCGGCCTCCGGCGGCTGCTTGGCGGGTGGCTGGTAACTGACTTCCCCTGCCGTGCCCTGGAGTGCTTCCGGCAACTTCGGCTCGGGGAATGGCAGGGCCTCGGGCGGCGGGGCAGGGATGGGGACCGGGATGTCGAACCCACGCGCCTCGCGGACGAGGGCGAGACGGGCATCGCCGGAGAGCACCAGCGGTCCCAGGGAGGTTCCCTGCGGCAGCACGAACTGCCGCAGTTTCGTTCCCTTGTCCACGTCCCAGAGGTGGAATTGCCCTTTCGTCCAGGTTAGTAACTGCTTGACGTTGGGGGAGAAGCTCGCGCCCCCAATGCCCTGGGAAGGCTCTGCAAAGGGCCGCTCCTTCCCGGTTTCCACATCCTCCACCAACAACTGTCCCTCAACCTGGCGGTCGATTCTTTTCTGGATCTCCACGACTGGCCGCTCCAGGGCAACCATCCGCTCGCCGGTGTCCGTTTTCACTTTCTGCTGATACAGCAGCACCTTCGGGACGACAACAGTCTCTTCTACCTCGCGGATCTTGGCGTTCCCCCAGCGGAGGACGCTCGGATGATCGGCAGAGTCAAAGCCCACGGCGAGCGGATACTCACTCTTCGATTCGCGGTAATGCACCTTCTTGTCTGT
>DASPXY010001515.1:0-4895 GCA_035637055.1 Gemmataceae bacterium
CCCGGTCAAGGGGGATCCCAAACCGGCACCAGCGTCAGCACCGACACCGCGAGCAGCGGTTCCAGCGCCACCGGCATTGACGCCACGGCAGGGCGAGTTCTTCAAGGTCGTACTCGGACTGACGATCCTTGTCGCAGCCGCGGGGGCGTCCTCCTGGTACCTGGCGTGGCCCCACGGTGAACCCTTTGCCCGCGACAACCCCAGTCGAATCCCGGCCAGGGACGTACCGAAGAAATCGCGCCTGTATCCTCTCGTCCAGCAGTACGACAACGCCGCCAGTCCGGAGGAGCAACTCGCGGCCCTGATGGGGATGTGGCGAGTGAAACTGAGTTGGGTCGAGGAAGAGCGGGAACTGGAGCAATGGTGGCGCGAGCGCCTGCGCTGGAAGTACCTTGAGGAGCTTAATCGCACGTTCGAGGAGCTGCAGAAGACGGCTCAGGGCGAGCAACTGGCGGCCCAGCGCGGGGTGGCTCTGGCCACAGCGTTGACGGCGCTGCGCGACTGTCCCGCTCACCCGCTCCTCGTGGAGCAGGAGCGCAGTTGGTTCAAGGGATGTTCCGAGTGGCTGAAGGAGCACAAGGTGCTACTCGACAAGTAGGCCCCCCCGGAGAAAACCGCCGGGATAAACCCGGCGGCTCGTCATAAGTACAACGAGCGGCGGGGTTTATCCCCGCCGTTCCCTGCGCCCTTCGCGTTTTCTCCGCGAACTCTCGGTGCCGCTCGCCCTACGGCGTGGCGGGCTTTGTCGGCGGAGCCTGCCGGGGAGGAAGCGCCGCGGGCGAAATCGGCACATCGCGGAGCGTAAAAGGAATATCCACCGCCAGCAACTCCGGCCCGCGACAGGTCAGCCAGAGCGGACCCAGCTGATTTGCCTTCACCATGTAGACTTGGTGGAAGTCGATCAGCAGACCACCCTGCGGGTTGGGCGTTAGTTTCCGCTCGCTCCGTTGCGGCTTGACAGTTGCGCCCGTGCCGTCGTGCAGCGACAGTGTAGCCATCGACTCCTCGCCCACCTTTTGCATGATCAGCGTGCCGGTCCGGCTGCGCACCACCCGGAAGGGGATCACGCCGGCGGCATCGGTTCCCCGCGGTTGGATCTGGGCGTGCAGTTCCAGCGTGTCGCCCTTGCGGCTCACCTGCAGAACCTTCACGAAGCGTCCTTGCTCGCCCTCGACCGTTGCACCGGCGGCCTGCAACACGTTCCTTACGGTCAGCAACTCGCGCACCACGCTCAGCCGTATCGTGAGGATGCCCTCCACTTCCTTGAGTCGCTTCGACGGCTGCTGCCCAGGGGCCAGGCGCACCGGCACCGCCACCGACGAGGATCGCAGCGCGATCGGCTGACCGGTGCCGCCGTCCCAGGCGACGGGCCGGTCTGCCTGCGCTACGGCTCCCGAAAGTGGGGCCACGTACGCTTCCGTCTGGCGGAGCACCTGGCCGCGCTCATCGACTGCGCGCGTGATCCGCAGCCCGGCGACGCCGTGCCAGGGTACTTGCGGTTCAGGCGAGACGGCGAGCAAGAAGCCGGTCTGCGCCCCGCCCGTTCCGGAGACCAGCGGTTCCTCGGGGGCAACCGGAACGCGCGCGGTTGTCGGCAGAGCGCGCAGCCGCAGGGCCCCGCCAATGTGTGTCGGCAAGGCTTTGGCACGCCCGTCGGTCAGGGACACGTATCCGTCCTCCGGGCTCGGCAGTGCGTCGTCCGGTTCCTCGGAAAAGCCGCCAGCATGACAGAGCCGAGCCAGAGCGTCCCAGAAGGTCGTTTCGCCCGTATCGAGGGTCACCTTCCGCCGCGCCCAGCCTTCCTCCCGGTAGCGAATACTGAAGCGAAAACCCGATTGTGTCTCAAGTTGCTGCAGCGCCTCAAGGACCGAGACATCCTTGCCAACCAGGCGCACGCGCTTGCCCGCGAGCAGGCGGGCCGCCTCGACACGACCCTCGATCTTGCGGAGTAGTTGTTCGGCGCGGCGGCTCAGTTCGAGGTCGCCGCGCACGGCCGCCTGCTTGAGTGCGGGGAGGGCCGCTTCGCCGACGGCTTCGAGTTTCCGCATCGCCGCTTCGCGCTGGGCGTATTTCGGGCTGTTCAGATCGGTGACGAGATCCGCAATCTTCTCGGGGTCTGTCTGAGCCTGCCCGGGGCCGGGCGCCAGCACCAGAACGAGAGCGCTCAACGCGATACGCATGGCCAGTGGTCCTCGGAGAATACCTTTCCGTTGGACGGGCGGACACGGGGATTAGTTCCGAGGAGGTGGCCGGACTACCGAACGGCCTCGGTCACGGGGAGGCGCGTTTGAGCGTCAGCACGCTCGTTTTCGTCGCGGGGTCGCTCTTGAACTCGGTCGGTCGCGGCTTCCCCGGCGGCGGCATGCAGATGATGAGCGTGTCGTCCTTGAGACTGTAGATGCCCTCGGCCGACTTGCCCTTGTGCGGGCCTTGACTTGAGACAATGTTGATCGTCTTCGGCGTTTTCGACGCGTCGATCGTGAAGGTCGTCTCGTCAACTGTCTTGCCGTCACGCAAGACGGTCAGACGTTCCTCATCGAAGACAAAGCGGATGGTCATTGAAGATTTTTCTGGAGGCGCATCCTTGCCCTTGTCGAACTTGATCAGGGCCCACGTTCCCTTGAACCGGACAAGGTCTGCCTTGGCATCTTCCTGGGCGGTGGCCGTGCCGAGCATCAGGCCGCCCGCCAACAGCGCCAGCAATCGCAGTCGCTTCATGGCTTTCCCTCTGTGGGTCAGGCTGGAAAGCCTGACCTACGCAGTATACCGCGGCGGCGCCGAGAGGGAATGAAAAAAGCCACGGGCTGTTCCATCACGACAAGCACAACCGCTCACGGGAGCGGCACGTTATTCAGCGCGAACGGCACCTGGACGGTCATCGGCCGTTGGCCTTGCAGGACCATGCGGGCCGGCTCGCCGACGCCATTGGGAGCGCGGAAGACCATCGTAATCTCCTGCGTGGCCACACCGAGACCGCCGCGGAACATGCGCGCCGGGATCTGCACCAGCTGCAGGCTTTGGCCCTTGGCGTCAACCAACGTCGGCAGACCATTGTTGTTGATGATCGAGGTCGGGCGCAGCGCGACTCCGTTCTGGGCCTGAATCTGGACGGCGGGCATCGCCCCGACCGGGGGCATGGCGTTGTTGACCGGGATGTAGGTTGGCGGCTGCTCGAACCGGATCTGGACCTTGTAGTCGCCGTTGTCTTGCTTGTCGATGGCGACGACCTCAATGGCTCCGCCATTGGCGCCCTTGACGCTCTTGCCAGCGGCCTTGAGGACGTTGTCCACGCTCAGCAGCGTCTGCGGCGGGGCCAGCATTTGCACCGGCACATGGCCGCTCAACTCGGTCAGCTTCTTCGCTTGCTTCTCGCCGAGTTTCAGGCGAATGGTGGTGTAGCGAATCAGCGCGTTGTAAGGGGAGTAGATCGGCCGGTAGACGGCGGTCGTCGCGACGCCATTGAAGCCGACGTTGTTGATAGGCATCGGATTCATCGGCTCGGACAACATCTGACCCAGGTCGTCGATCGCCTTGGCGATCTGCGGGGTGCTGGTGATGTTGAAGTAGCTGATCAGACGCGGCTCGACGGCGATTTCCAGGGTGATGAGGGCCTCACCGGCCTGGCGAGCCTGCGGCGGCTGACCGGGCTGCTGGGTCTTCGGCAGAGCGCGGATGCGCACGGCGCCCGAGTAGCAGGTCGGCACTTCCTGGGGCTTGCCCTCGACCAGATTGATCTGGCCGGCGGGACCGCGGACCGGCAGCGGCCGGGGAGCGATGACCCTGCCACCCTGCACAGGCTGGATCGCCGGCTGAACCTGGACCGGCACTGCCTGGACCGGCTGAGCCTGGACCGGCACCACCTGGATCTGGATCCCCGGCTGAGCCTGAGCCTGGCCTGCCTGACCTTGCTGCGCCTGGACCGGCTGCCCCGGGGCAGCGACCTGGACAGCGATGCCACCCTGAACCTGGACGGCGTTCGCCTGGAAGACGGGGGCAGGCACGGGGTTGGCGGGCGGCTGCACAGGCAGGACGCCAGGAGCGGGCAGCGGCTGAATCTTGATGGGGCGGCCGGGCTGAATCTGGATCGGGCGCGGCGCCGGCTGGATCGGGAGCGGCTGGATCTGAATCGGCGCCGGCTGAATCCGGATCGGGCCGCCGCCCGGTACCGGCTGATACGGGTTGACCTGGTTCGTCTCGGTCAGGCCCGCTTTCTGGCAGAGCTGATCGAAAGCCTGCCAGAAGGTCGTATCGCCCGTGTCGAGGGTGATCTTGCGGTCGGCCAACTTGGTCCGGTCGCCCTGGACCTCGATGTTGTAGCCGCTCTGCTTGGCAAGTTGAGCAACCGCTTCGAGCACCGGCGTGTCCTTCAGCTGCAGGCGGACGCGCTTCGGAGCCAGCAGGTTTTCGATGGTAACCTTCTCTTCCAGCTTCTTGACCAGCTCGCCAGCGCGGCGGCTCGTCTCAAGATCCGGGCTCTCGGCCGCCTGCTTCAGGGCGGGGAGAGCGGCGGCGCCGAGCGCTTCCAGGGCGCGCTTCGCCTTGTCGCGCTCCGTGAATTTGCTGCTGCCGAGCTGCTTGACCAGCTTGGCGATGTTGTCATCGTCGGCGACCGCCGTCCCTTGCGGCAGGCCGCCGAGGCTGACGCCCAGCCCCAGCAGCGCCGCGAAGAGGAACCCTGAATTACGCATACGGGAAACTCCTTGTGACACGGTAACGTAACCTGTTGTTTTCGATCCGGCCCCTCTGGGGCCGGGAAACGTACTGATTCCATCCGGTGAACAGTTCTAAGAGTATAAGGCCATCTAATAAGAGGCCAGAGGCGAGAGCATTTTTTTTGGACGAATGCGAGTTCTACCCGTCTGACGGCGAAGTGCAGCAAAAGGATTGCGCGGTTT
>DASPXY010001516.1:0-2154 GCA_035637055.1 Gemmataceae bacterium
ATCGGGCCGCAGCAGTACGGCGAAGCGCTGGCGCGGGTGGGCGGCAAGCTCGATCAGGCCGACTTTGGGTCTTTCAAGGTGGAATTAGGGAAGCAGGTGCCCATCGCCGACGATGGCGGAAAGGCTACTGTGACGACCCCGGCGGCTCTGCTCGACCGGCTCGCACCCGACGAAGGGTTTCGCCTCTTCGGGCGGCGCTTCACGCCGGACGCCTATATGCTGGGTCGGCTCGTCGCGCCCCGCGTCGGACCGCCGACGCGCGAGGGCCAGTTTACCCTGACGCGAACGCTCGACGGCCGGGCGATTCGCGGCCTGCCGCGCGGGCTGGATGTCATGGCCGTCCTGGGAAGCAGTCGTGCCCGCGAGCTGCTCCGCGACCTGGGCGACGACGCTTACCGCGGCTACGACGACGGCGTGGCGGACCTGCGGCGCCGGTTCGCGTCGTTCGATGCCGTGGACTGGAACCGAAACCTGCACTGGTCCTGGCTGTACGCCCTGCAACCCCTGCTGGCCGAAGGCGATGCCGCCTCGCCGGCGTTCCGCACGAGCATGGCCTACCGCACGAAGGCGCTCAACACGGCCCTGGCCTTCTGGGCGCACCGTCGCCAGGATGTCGCCCTCTACGCCCGCGAGAGCAAGACGGCCGAGATGAAGACCCTGGAGGCGAAGGCCCAGGAAGCGAAGGCCCTCAAGGTGCCGCGCTTCCCACCTGACATTGCTCGTGGCGCGACGGATGTCCCGTATGTCGAACCGTTGCCCGACCTCTACGCCCGGCTCCTGGCCCTGGCGCGCATGACCCGCGACGGTCTGACCACAATGGGCGTTCTCGACGCGCCAGGCAAGGCGCGGCTGGAACATCTGGAGAAGTTGCTGCGGGGGCTGAAGGGCATCGCGGAGAAGGAACTGGCGGGCCAGGCACTCACCGCGGACGATCAGGCTTTCCTGCGGCGCTTCGTCGAGGATCCCGAGGGCGTCCAGCTGCAGAAGGCTCTGACAACGGTTGCTGTCGCGACCATCCACACCGACGCGAACAGCAACCAGGTTCTGCAGGAGGCAACGGGGAGCCTCGACGTCGGACTCTTCCTTTATCAGCGCCCGGATGGTCGTCAGGCACTGGCGGCTGGGCCAGTTCTCAGTTACTACGAGTTCAAGCGGCCCAGCGCGGACCCGCTGACCGAAGCCGGCTGGCGCCGCCTACTTACAGGGGCCACGCCAGCGCGACCATCCTGGTTCATCGTGCATCCGGGTGGAACAAGATAGGTCAATCGGATTGCCGAGGTGAATCACCCCAGCAAACCATTGGGGGACACCCTTCGCGGAGGTCGCTGATGCGATACAGTGTTTGCAGTCGAAAACGGGGAGGGCCGGAAACCAGGTTCCGGCCCAAGAAGCGGCATGGGAGTCGAAGGCTTCGTCTTCTTGTTGCCTCCTCAGCGCTTCGCCGCGTTCGCTTGCTTGAGAGCGACAGCCACGTCCCATAGCTTGATGGTCCTGTCCTGGCTCCCCGAGGCGAGCAGTTTGCCGTCGCCGCTGAACGCCACGGACGTGACAGGGCCGGTGTGGCCCTTGAGGGGGGCCGCCTCCTGGCCTGTCGCCACCTCCCACAACTTGATGGTCTTGTCCTGGCTGCCCGAGGCGAGCAACTTCCCGTCGCCGCTGAACGCCACGGACATTACAGGGGAGGTGTGACCGACCAGGTGATGACGTTCGCGGCGGCAGCGGCCCTCATACCAGCCCCAGGCGAAATCGCGCAGATCCAGCGGACAGGCGTTGTAATCGTGCAGTAGTTCCAGCCCCCAACCGGGATCGCGCTCCATCACTGCCGCCACACGCAGCAGCTGGGCCGCACACAGGAACCGCCGCGCCCGGTCCAGTTGCCGTGCCACCTCCGCGCGCTCCCGCGCCTCGCCATCGGCCCGTGCCGACTCCGCCTTGCGCGCCGCGGCCTCCCCCTGGCGTGCGTTCTCGGCCGCGCGTGTCGCCTTCGCCTCGGCCTCCGCTTTCCGTTCCGCCCGCTCGGCGTTGGCGCTGGCCTCGATCGCGAACCACGTCGCCACCCCGGCCCCCAGCAGCAACGCCAGCACCGCCGCTGTCAGCCCGGCGCTCAACCCCTTATGTCGACGCACCCACTTCCCCGCGCGCTCCACCCACCCC
>DASPXY010001517.1:0-7266 GCA_035637055.1 Gemmataceae bacterium
CTCCGAGATGGACGGTCAGATAAATGAATCCAACCGGAAGACACTCGACTCCTTCCTCGGTCCACACCGGCTTTACGGCATTCTTGCCGTGGTAGGCTTGGACCGCCTCGTCCGCCGGGAACAGGAGGACGGTGTTCAGACGGACGGGTGGGTCGGCGGTTAGCGCCAAGGCCTCTGCTGTGAATTTGAAGCCGTGGGTGAACGGGACAATCACGAAGCCCCCGGTGGACAGTCTGACCTGTGTTCCGGTCCGCTTCCTGCCGCGCGTATTGGCGACGGCAGCCGTTGCACGCAACGCCGCTTCGACACGATCCACAGGGTAGAACAGGTCGAAGCTGTACCGCTGCCCCATCTGTGCGCCCTTCCATGAAACAACCGACTGGCTTGACCGCCGGAGTCTGTTACGGGCAGCGCTTACTCTTCCGTTGCCTCGACTCCTGCCTTGCGCAGCACTTTGCCGCGGTAACTCGCGCCGACGATGCGCACGATAGTCGGCTGGCCTGGTGTCAGAGCCGTGTCACCGCCGAGCGGTTCGTGCTGGTCAGGATCGAACGCGACTGTCTCGCCGACCCGCCCCTCCACCGCAAGGCCCTCATCCTTCAGTAATCGTAGCAGCTGGCGAGCGACGACGAGCACGTCTCTGGCGTGAATCGGTTTCCCCTCAACCTCCAGCAAGTGGGCCTGCGTGAGTAACTGGACGACAGGGCCAGCAGCGTCGGTCAGGAAGCGCTCACGTTCGGCCTGGACGGTGTCGGCAAGTTGCTCACACTCACGTTGGCGCAGCCGTTCGAGGTCGCCCTTGAGGGCCGCGATGATCCGATCGCGTTCCTGCAATTCCAGGCGCAGCGCTTGCGCCTCGCTCAGCGCGTCGGGGAGGCCGGCATCGAACTTCGTCCCTTGGTCTGGGTGGCCGAACCAGTGCTTGAAGAGGCGGAGCATGCTGACACATCCTTTTGCGATTCACAGTGTTCGACATGCCCGCGGCCCGACCGTTCCCGCAACCAGCCCTCACGGAATCGCCTTCAGGACGCGCACCGCTGTTTCGCGGACCTCACGCTTCTGCTCACGCTCCAGCAGCGCCTGAAGCGCTTTCCGTGCGCGCGCGTCGCCAATGATACCCAGCGCGATCACGACCTGTTGTCGCACGTCCTTGTCAGCGTCGTGCAGGGCAGTCAGCAGCGGCTCGACGGCACGTCGGTCGGCGAGTTGACCCAGCGTAAAGGCCGCCTGGAAGCGAACGCCGCGATCCTTGTCCTTGAGAGCGTCGCTCAACGGTTGCACTGCCGGCGGACCGATGAGCCACAGCGCCGCGCTTGCGTGGTTTGCCACCATATCCTTGTGCAGAGCCAGCAACGGCGGCACGGCACGCGGGTCGCCGATCTTGCCCAGCGAAGCGGCAGCGCGCAGCCTTACCCACCATTCCGTATCTCCTAACGCCTTGATGAGCGGCTCGACGGCGCGGCGCGAATGAGTCTTGCCGAGCGCCTCGGCAGCGCCGGAGCGGACGTAGTAATCCTTGTCTTCGAGGGCGGCGATGAGTGGGGCCACCGCCGGCTCGCCGATCTTGCCGAGGGCGTCGCCCAGAGGCGTCCACAAGTTGTTGTCCTTGAGGGCAGCGATGAGCGGCGCCACGGCGCGGCCGTCACCTAAATCGCCAAGGGCCTTGATCACCTCCTGACGGACGGACTCGTCAGGGTCGTGGAGAAGACCCGTCAGAGGCTCGACAGCGCGGTCGTCGCCGATCGCCTTGAGAGCTGCCACGGCACTCATGCGGACATCCTTATCGCGATCGCGCAGGGCGGCAATCAACGGCGGCACCGCTCGGGGATCGTTGACATACGCCAGCACGTCCGCCGCCCTGGCACGGTTCCACTTATCCTTGTCCTTGAGCAGGGCCAGCAGCGAACGGCCAGACCGCGCGTCTGCGCACTTCATCAATCCTTGATAGGCGTAAGTGCCAAGGACGGTCTGGCGGTTGCGCTCCTCGCGCCAGGCAGCCAGCAGCGGTTCCTGCGCCTGCGGCACGGCGAGTTCCGCGAGCGCGATGGCGGCGCAGATGCGCACCAGATGATGGTCGTCCTTCAGCGCCTCGATCAGGCCAGGTACGGCACGCTCGCCGAGCTTCGCCAGCGCCTTCCCGCCATCCTGGTAATGGGTCACCCTGTTCTTGAGGGCTTCCAGCATGGGGCGCAGCGCCCGGAGGTGACCGATTTCGCCTAAAGCCCACAGGGCGGCCGGGGCGACCGTCAGATCCTCGCCACGCAGTCGAGCGATCAGCGGATCCACCGCGCGGACGTCGCCGATCTTGCCGAGCGCCGTGATCGCCCCTTGCCGAGCAGTGAGGCTCTGGTCCGCCAAAGCCGCCAACAGCGGCTCCACGGCAGCGGCGCCGAGGTCGGCAAGTGCCTGCACGACAGCCGGTCGGAAGTAGTCCGGAGCGGGCATACCCTGGCTGCGGACACCGATCCGGGGCGCTTCCCAGGTCCGCAGCGCCGCGAGCAGCGGCGCCACCGCACGCACATCGCCCAGCTGGCCCAAAGCCTGAGCCGCCGCGGTGCGGATGCGCATGTCCTTGTCGTTGAGGTAAGCGGCGATGATACCCAGCACGCGGCGGTCGCCGATCTCCCCCAGGGCGACGAGCACCTCATAGGTCACGTCTGCCTTCGGAGCTTTGAGAAGGGCCACCAGCGGCTTGACGGCCACGGTCACCCGGAGTTGGCCCAGGGCAGTCACAACACCCGACTGCGCCTTCGGATGCTTGACCAGCGCCGCCAGCAGCGGTTCGACAGCGCGACCGTCCCCGATCTCGCCCAGTGCCCGCGCCGCGCTATCGACCACCCCTTCGCGCCGATCGTTCAGGGCCGCGAGCAGGGCGGGCACCGCCTCGGTGCCGAGCTTCCGCAACGCCTGGATCGCCTCCCGGGTCAGCTGGGAATAGTCGTCGCCGAGTACCTCGATCAGCACCGGCACCGCCCGTGCGTCGCCGAGGTCGCCGAGGGCCTGGATGGCGTAATGGGCGATCCACTCTTGGCCGGGCGCGCGCAGATCTGCCGGCAGTCCAGGTCGGCGCTCGCGCACCGCGGCGATCAGGGCCGGCACGACTGGCCGTCCGAGGGCGACCAGTTCCGAACGCACTGCGTCGGCCTGCTGCCATTTGGCTTTCGGGGCGAGCTTGCGGAACTCGAAGAAAAGCGCATCGACACGCTCGGCGAGCGGAGCGGCCTTGGGCTCGGCCGCGGCCTGTCGCGCCGGCGGGGCCTTGACCTGCCCGCAGGCACAGCGGTTTTCGCAGAGGAGCGCGATTGCCACCACGGCCGACCCGGCGAGCGCGCGAAGATGGTACGAGTGAAGCATGAACTTGTTCTACCCCTGGAGATGGCCTTCCGGGATCGCCTCGGCCCGACCCGAAAGTTGTACTCTCCACCGTACCAGGGTTATGCCCGAGGGCAAGATCTGAAGCCGCCCATTGCCCCTTTGCCCAGCGCGGCCGTTCCAGGTATCATCGACAAGGTGAGGAGTGGTTGGGTGTGCTAACCCGCAAGCGGGTCTCTGAGGCAACCTCGCATGCCGCGCATCGGTTGGGTGGGGCTATTGACACTGTGCTGGCTGTCGTGGCCCGCGCCCGCCGCGGCGCACCACTTTACCATCGACCTCAAGGTCCAGGCGGGCAAGAACAGCGCGACCGTTCACGCCGAGACAGCGGCCATCGGCGTGAAGCCGAAAGAGCGATCCGTCCTGCGCGTCAAGGCGGGCAGCCGGGTCGCCGTGCAGTGGACGCTGACGAACACTGACGCAAAGGCCGCCTTCAAGAATGTCCTGGTCCATTTCTTCGCCGTCAAGCAGGAGAAGCTCAATCAGGTGGCCCCGGCGAAGTTGCTCAAAGGGGTCGTCGCCGAAAGCGCCCTGACGATCGATTTCGCCCCCAAGGACGGCACGAAGGGAGAGCTGACCTTCACGATCGACATTCCCGGTTTCTATCATCTCCGCCTGGAAACCATTGGGGCGGCGGTCGGCGTCGATGGTCACGAACACTACGCCGCCCTCGACCTCATCGTCGAATAACGAAGGGGTGTTATGAAGCGTTCCTCTGTGCTGACTTTGCTGGCGCTCACAACGTGGGCGCTGACCGCCCGCGCTGAACACGCGACGATCTCGCTCCGCGTTCTCCGCATGGACGGCGACAGCGGCGCCAAGAAGGCCGAACTCGCGGCGAGCGCCGATCAGGAACCGCCGGCCGGTGGGGTCAAGGCCCGGGCGCTCTTCAAGGCGAAGGCCGGCGAGCCGTTGGTGCTGCAATTCATTTACGAGAATACCTATCCGCATGGCGTTACAAAAGATGTTCGCATTCGCTATTTCGTCGTCCGCGCGGAGAAGGCCGGCCAGAAGATGTTGCCGGATCTCAAGAGCGGCGTCGTGACCGACGGGCAGTGGAACCTGAACCTCAAGCCGAAGGGCAAGGTGGGGGCGCGTGTCGCCTTCACCGTCCGCGAGCCGGGGATCTATCTGCTGCGTGTCGATAGCTTCCACACCAACAGCGACCATGAACACTTCGCCGCGATCGACCTGCAAGTGGAGTAAGGCGGCCGCCCTTGGCCTGTTGTTCGTCGCGCTCATTGTCCGTCCCCAGACGCCGGCACAAAGCGCGCCAGAGCCGCCAGGCGAATTGCCTCCGTTCCTCGATGAGTTCCGCGCTGACACCCAGCCGCTCATCGTGGCCGCCGACGTGAGTTTCCGCAGCGCTGCCGGGACAGTGCGCGGCTACCTGGCGCGGCAGGACACGAAGGAAGTGCTACCGGCCGTGCTGCTCGTTCCTGATGAGCGCGGCCTGACGGACTGTGTCAAGCAGAGCGCGCGCGAGCTGGCCAGCCTTGGCTACGTGGTGCTGGCGGTCGATCGTGGGAATCGCGTCACTCCCGCAAAACGATTTCAGGGCACTGCGGCCGCCCTCGCCGACGAGGCAGCGCTGGCCGATCTCGCCGCGGCCGTCCGCTGGCTGCGTCGTCGGCCCGACGTTCTGGCCGAGCGCGTTGGCGTCGTCGGCTGGTCGTGGGGCGCCGATCAGGCGTTGGCGCTGGCCGCTTCAACGCCCGTGCAGGCGTGCGTCGCCTGTTACGGCTCACCGGCTGCCGAACCGGCGCTGCTCGGCGGCTTGCGAACAACCCCGCTCCTCCTCATTATGGCGGGCCAGGACGAGGCGCTCGCGACGTTTCGCAAAGCGCTGGAGGCCGGCTCCATCCTGCACCGGGTGCGCATCTGCGAGGGTGTCGTGCCCGGCTTCATGACGCCGCCGTCCGGCAAGCCGCACACGCACTACGACCAGGCCGCCCAGGCGTGGGTCGAGATCTACAACTTCCTCGGCAAGTATGTCGAGGACGCACCGGAAAATGGGGCGGTATTTCGGGCGGCGCTTCGGGGCGCGGAACCGGAGAAGGCAATAGCGACCATTGCGGACCTCATGCGCGCTGTGAACGAGCCGCTCGGGGTACGTGGGACATTGATCCAATCGTTGGAGAAGCCGCCGGCCGGCCGCAAGGCGTGGGCGTTGGTGCGTTCTCACGCTGCCCTGGTCGCCGAGGCCGCCCACCTGCTGGAGCATCGCCGGCCCGCGAAAGGTACACACGGCCACTGGCTCGAACAGGCCCGAGGCTTCGCCGCCGCCACCGCGAAGGTCGTCGAGGCCGCGGATCGACAGGACTACCCGAGTGCCCGCCGCGCCCTGGAGGACGTCGCCCAGCGCTGTGCGGTCTGTCACAAGCAGCATCGCTAGGTGACGGTGCTGCCGATGGACACACGCTGACTTCGAGCGACAGAGGAGCCTCTCAGGTTCGTGAAGGAGAACCGCCATGAAACAGTTGAGCGCGTCGCTCGTGCTGCTCTGTGTCTGGTTGCCACTGTCTGCCAGCGGTGATGACAAAAAGGAGGGCGAAAAGCCGAATCCTCCACCCAACGAACGGAAACTGAACTACGAGAAAACCTTTACGATCTCCCCAGGTGAGATCCAATCCATCCAAGTCGATCCCCCCAAGGGCGAGCAAAAAGTGACTGTGAGGATCCAGTCGATGGGTTCGCCAGTCGATGTGTACATCGTCCTTGAGGAGAACCTCAAGGCGGTGAAGGACAGTTTGCTGAACTTCCGCAAACCAGACGCCGCCAAGGTCAAGGCCGGGAAAGAGAAGATCGAGAGCGCCACGCTGGAGACAACAATACCCGCAGGGAAGGGATTCGCCGTGATGATGGCCGGAGTGAAGAAGGAGGCCCAGGTGAAGGTCACGCTCAAAGGCGGATGATGCCTTGCCCTACGATGTCCGGCGCGAAACTGCAAGCCCTGGCTCATCACCGCGGCAGGGACAGCGTCGCGGTCTGCTTCCAGGTGCCGACCTCCCAAAGCCGTACGCTGCCGTCCTTGCCGCCGCTAGCGAGCAGCCGTCCGTCGGGCGAGAACTCGACGGATTCGACCTCCCCCGTGTGGCCGCGCAGTACGATCTGCGGTTCCGGGTTGCGGACTGCCGTTCGCAAGCGTCGCGCGCGCATGCGCACCTCGGCCGACGACGATTCCTTCAGGGCCTTGCGCAATTCCGGTTCGGCGACCAGTCCGGCCTTTGCCAGTTCCCGCGTCGCCGCCTCGCGGGCGTCGAAGTCCTCCGCGTCCAGTTGACGAATCAGCCGCCGGATGTGCTCGCGTTGCTCGGCTGTGATCTCGTCGAGGATGAGCTGGTGGATGCGCACGGTGCTGCTCCGGCCCCCGACGGCCCACAGCTGGCCGTCGGGTGTGCAGGCTGCTCCGTCTGTCCCGGGGGCACTGGCCCGCACCTCACCCGTCTTGACCTCGCGCACGCGCATGTTGCCATCCCAGTCGGCGCCGAACAGCAACCGCCCGTCGCGGGTGAACCCGACGCGCCGGCAGATGCCGCCCTGCTGGAAGGTGTGCAGCGCTTCCCCGGTCTCCGCGTTCCACAACCGAACGGAGTGATCGGCACTCCCCGATACCAGGCGTTTGCCATCGGGGGACCATGCCACCGCGTAGACCCAGTCACGGTGTCCCGTCAGCCGGAGCCGCACCTTCGCCGTCGCGATGTCCCAGAGGCGAATGGAGCCGTCATAACTACTGATCGCGAGGGTCTGCCCGTCGGGGCTGAACGCCACGCCGCGCGCCGATTCGCCGTGGCCGGGGAGAGTCCGCAGCACCTTGCCGGTCGCGACGTCGAGGAGATGGGCATTCTCGGTGAAGGTGCCGACCGCCAGCGTCTTGCCGTCGGGCGAAAACGC
>DASPXY010001518.1:0-7957 GCA_035637055.1 Gemmataceae bacterium
AGGAGACCGTGCCACAACACGCGCTCACCACTCACCACTCACCACTCACCACTCACCACTCACCACTGAGGTTTCAGCATGGCCTTCATCGGCATCGATTTCGGCACCAGCAACTCGGTCGTGGCCAACTTCCGCTACGGCCAGGCGGAGGTCGTCCCCAACCAGGAAGGGCAGAAGTGGACGCCTTCCGTCGTCACCCTCCGCCGCGATGGCAGCCTGGCGTTCGGGCAGGAGGCGAAGGAAAACTTCGACGAGCAACGCTCGATTCGCTCGATCAAGCGCATCCTCGGCACGCCGGAGCGCGTGCCGCTGGTCGGCCAGAATTTGCGCACCGAGCAGATCGCCGTTATGCTCTTTAGCCTGCTCAAGAAGGACGCCGAGAAGCAACTCGGCGAGGCGTTCACCAAGGCGGTCGTGACGATCCCGGCCAACTCGAAGGGCCTGGCCCGCCATGCGACCAAGCTGTGCGCGGGCGCGGCGGGGCTCCAGGTGCTGACGCTCATCAACGAGCCGACCGCCGCGGCCATCACCTACGGTCTGAACTCGCAGGAAGATCAGACTGTTTTGGTCTACGACTTCGGCGGCGGCACGCTCGACGTGACCATCCTGCGCATCCATCATGGCATCTTCGAGGAGATCAGCAGTAAAGGGATCGGCAAGCTCGGCGGTGACGACATCGATATGTTGCTCGGCAACGTCATTGCCAAGCGCTTCCAGGACAAGCACGGCTACGACATCCTCAACTCGCCGTACAAGCAGCAATTCATGCTCGCCGTCGAGAAGGCCAAGATCGACCTGTCGAGCGAGCAGACGACGGTCGCCCGCAAGGCGGAGCTGGTGCCGGAGCGTCACCTCAGCCTGGAGGAGGAGATCGACCGCCACACCCTCGAACGCGAGATCATGCCGCTGGTCGTCAAGTCGGGCACGGCCATCGACGAGGCGATGAAGTTGCGCGGCCTGCGGCCCAAGGACATCGATCGTGTGTTGCTCGTCGGCGGTACGAGCAAAATTCCGCTGATCCGCCGCTACGTCACCGAGAAGATGGCCGGCAAGGAGCCGGAGCCGTTCGAGAAGGTCGATCCGATGACGTGCGTGGCCCAGGGGGCGGCGATCGTGGCGGCGATCCTGCAGGGCGCGCCGGGCCTGGACAACTACGCCTACAGCGTCAAACTGGAGCACTCGCTCTGCGCCAACCCGATCAACGAGCGCCGTCAGGTGTACCTCGACCCGATCGTCAAGCGCGGCAGCGACATTCCCTGCTCGTTCACGAAGACGTATCACCCCGTCGCCGATCCCGCCGAGCGCGTGGTGATCTGCGTGTATGAGGGCGACGTCTACGACAACCCGGACAGTCCGGAGAACGTCAAACTGGCGGAGATTCCGTGGGAGTTCTCGCCACCGCGGCCGCAGCGTGACGGCGCCCTGGAGGTGACCTACGAGTACGGCGACGATGGCATCTTGACCGTCGTGATTACCGACGTCCACCAGGGGCACAAGAAGAGATTTGCGATCCAGCAAAGCGGCCAGGACCAGATGGACGCGGCGCAAATCATGAAGATGAAGCGTATCAACGAGGATCTGCTGAAACGCGGCAGCGAGCTGGAGAGTTCGCAGGAGTACAAGGATGCACTGGAGGTGCTCAAGAAGACGGAGCAGGACGTGATTCCGAAGGTCGAGAGCGCCAGCGATAAGCGCGAGTTGGAGGAGTTGTGCCGCGCGGTGCGCGAAGCGATGGGCGCCGGCGACAAGAAGAAGATGGAAGAGGCCAGCGCCGCGCTCAACGACCGCCTGCTGAACTACGCGTACTTGCTATAACTTGGCAGGATTCAAGCCCACGGGCCGCGGCCCGTGGACTTTTTCCTGGTCCCTGTTCCGGAGTGTGACCGATGCTGCTCTGTCCGCAGTGTAACAAGCCGGTCGCCGAGAAGCAGCGGCATTGCTCCACGTGCCGCGCCGACCTCGATTTGCTCGTGGACTACGTCAGCCGGCTGGAGGTCGTGCTGAAACAGGCCGAACGCTACACGCGCGCCGGCGAACTGGACCAGGCGGTGTGGTCCTACCTGGAGGTGCTGGAGATTGATCCAGACAACGCCAAGGCACGCGCGCAGGTGGGCCGCGTGGCGACGGCGGTGCGGCAGTTCGATCGCGTGGCGCCTGGGCGGCGCTGGATCGCGGCGGAGCGCGGCGAACTGCTTGAGGACACGGCCAACCATTTGACGCGCTGGCTGCGTGTGGCACTCGTGGTGCTGGTCGTGCTGACGGCGTTCGGGCTTGGTTACACCTGGGGCAACACGAACGACACGAAGCCGACGCAGACGCCTCCCCGGGAACTGAGAGAGCAGCACAAGCCAGCCACCCTTGGGAATTGATATTCCTTCCACCCTCTGTCACTGCGGTGCCCCGGCCTCCCACAGATACTGGAACGCCGCCCCGCGGCCGCCACTCAGGATCGGCACGTCCAGTTTGATATTGATGGTGCTCGGGATGTGCGGCAACCCCGCGTAGATGCTGCCGCGGTGTCCTGGACCGCGATCGTAGGCCACCACCGCCGCGTCATCGAGGTGAGCGAAGTGTTTCGCCGCCGCGATCGCATCCTCCAGATAGCCCACCTCATCCACCAACCCCAACTCCTTTGCGTGAACCCCGGTGTAGACGCGCCCGTCGGCCAGGACGCGCACCTGCTCCTCCGGCATGCGCCGGCCGGTCGCGACGATGCGGACGAACTGGTCGTAGAAACTGTTCACCATGTCCTGCAGCACGATGCGCTCGGCGTCGGTCATCTCGCGGAGCGGATTGCCGATGTCCTTGATCGGGCCGGACTTGATCGGGTTGCTGCTGATGCCGATTTTCGTCGCCAGGCCGGCGGCGTTGTACAAGCTCATGATAACGCCGATGCTGCCGGTCACCGTCGTCGGATGAGCGTAGACCCAATCGCAGCCCATCGCGAGGTAATAGGCGCCGCTCGCGGCCACGTCCATCATGCAGGCGACGACGGGCTTGCCGGTCTTTTCCCGGAAATTGAGCAAATCGCGGTACATGATGTCGCTGGCGGTGACGGCGCCGCCGGGGCTGTTGATGCGCAGCACGACGGCCTTGACGCGGCAGTCGTCCGCGGCTGCCTGCAACCGTTCGCGGAACAGCGACACCGGGTTCTCGCCGCTGCCGAGCAAGCCGCTACTGCGGGCGTTCAGGATCATGCCGTCAACGTCGATCAGGGCGATCTTGTTGCGGCACAGCCAGCGCCGGGCGCAGCAGATGGTCGTCTCCTCGACGGGACAGTTGACGTGCGTTGGCGTCAGCAGCAGGCCGTTGAAACAGCCCGTCATGGGGAGCGTCGCTATGAGTGCCAGCCATCGGCCCATGATGAGGGGTCTCCCGGTCCGGTAAGGGCGCGGGACTATAAAGGGCGTGCCGCAGAGGGTCAAGGGCAGCGCTCTTCCCGCTTGCGGGTTAGCGGTCTAGGAAGTGCTAACCCGCAAGCGGGAAAACCCTTCCTGAGAGGCCCTCTTGCGTTCCTTCCCCGTCATAGTGTAATCTTGTTCATTAACCAGCCGGAGGCTTCAACCCCGGATCGTCCATGCCGGTGCCGTTGCACACGCACAGTTGGTATTCCCTCCTCGAAGGCGTCAGCAGCCTGGAGCAGTTGCTGGAGCGCGCCCGCGCGTGCGGCTACAAGGCGCTGGCGCTGACCGACACGAACAATCTCTACGGCGCCGTGCCGTTCGTGGAGTTGGCCTGTCGCCTCGGCGTGCGGCCGCTGCTAGGCGCCTGTTTGCGGCAGCAGCGCACGCGCTGCGTGGCCCTGATTGCCGAGCGCGCCGGCTACCGCAACCTGTGCCGCATCCTCAGCCGGTTGCACCTGGAGCAACGTCCGCTGACGGACTTGCTGCCGGAGAACGCCGAGGGGCTGCACGTGCTGGTCGATGACGCCGCCCTCGCCGAGCGACTGCGCGAGGCGTTCGGCGCCCGTCTCTGGTTGGAGGTGACCCGTCCGCCGCGCTCGCGCCGTCAGGAGCAAGAATTGCTCGACGCTGCGGAGCGATTGGGAGCGCGCCTGGTGGCGAGCACGGCGGCCCATTTCACGGCCCCCGAGGAATATCCTGTCTATCGCCTGCTTACGGCGGTGCGTCAGGGGACGCTGCTCGACCAGTTGCCCGTCGAACTGCCGCTCACTCCCCATCACTACCTTGCCGGTCCGGAGGAACTGCGGCGGCGTTTCCGCGATCTACCGCAGGCGGTCCACAATACCGACCTGCTCGCCGAGCAGCTGCGCTCCGACGTGCTGCCGCGCGACACGATCTTGCCGCAGCCGCGCTTGCCGCGTCAGTTCAACCCGAGCCAGTATCTGCGGCTGTTGTGCGAGCGCGGCCTGCGCCGGCGTGACCTGGGCGAGAGCCTGGCGGCCCGGGAGCGTTTGCGCGAGGAGCTGGCGGTCATCGAGTCGGGAGCGCTGGCCGGTTATTTCCTGGTGGTGCGCGACATCGCGCGCTTCGCCCGCCGGCGGCGGCACGGCATGGCCCTGCGCGGCTCGGCGGGCAACTCGCTCGTGTGCTACTTACTGGAGATTACGGATGTCGATCCGCTGCGTTTCAATCTGTCGCTGGAGCGTTTCCTGCACGCCGGCCGTCCCGACCTGCCGGATATCGACCTGGATTTCGACTGGAAGGTGCGCGACGAGGTCATTGCGTACGTGATGCGGCGGCACGGTCTACGCCACACGGCGATGATCAGCTCGCACCTGTTTTTGCAACCGCGTTCCGCTTTTCGCGAGGCCGGCAAGGTGCATGGGCTGTCGAACGAGCAGATCAGCCGCCTGCTGGAGACGCTGCCGGAGCGCGTCGAGAAATTACTGAGGATCGAGGATCGAGGATCGAGGATCGAAAAAGACAATGAGGGGGCGAAATCCCTCGATCCTCGATCCTCAATCCTCGATCCTCAATCCTCGATCCTCGATCCTCGATCCTCGGCTTTTCCGCTGGAACCCGCACGCTGGCCGCGCCTGTTGCGCGATGCTCGACTGCTGCTGGGGCGGCCGCATCATCTGTCGATCCACCCCGGCGGCGTCGTCATCACGCCGCGGCCGCTGGAGGAGTACGTGCCGCTGCAGATGGCCCCCAAGGGCGTGCCGATCACGCAGTTCGAGAAGGACGCCGCCGGGCACATTGGCCTGGTCAAGATCGACCTGCTCGGCAACCGCGCCCTCGCCGCCGTGGACGAGGCCCAGCGCCTGGTGGTGGCGTCGGGACAGTTGCTCCCCCACGATCTGCACCGCTGTCTCGAAGAGGACGGGCAGACCCTGGAACTGGTGCAGCGCGGCGATACGCTCGGCGTCAACCAATTGGAGTCGCCCGCCATGCGTCATCTGCTCGTGCAGATGCAGCCGCGCTGCATCGACGACGTGATTCAGACGCTGGCGCTGGTGCGTCCGGGGGCGGCGGCGGTCGGCATGAAGGAGCGATTTTTGCGACGGCGACGCGGCCTGGAACCGCTCGGCGACCTCGACCCGCGCCTGGAAATGTTGCAGCCGACTCAGGGCCTGATGCTCTACGAGGACGATGCCCTGCACGTCATCCGCGCCCTGACCGGCTGGGACGTGCCCGAGGCGTATCGTTTTTACAAGCAAATTGCCCGCGACGAGACGGGTGAGCACGCGGCGGAGTTGTCGGTGCCGTTCCTGGAGGCGTGCTCCGCCCAGAACGTGCCGGGGGCGCTGGCGGCTGAGCAGTGGGTGCAGCTGACGAAGTTCCGGCACTACACCTTCTGCAAGAGTCACGCGGTCAGTTACGGCCTGCTCGCCTGGCTGGGCGCCTACTTCAAGCGGCACCACCCGCTCTGTTTCTGGACGGCGGTGCTGAACAACAATCAAGGCTCTTATCCGCGGCGCGTCTACGTGGAGGCGATCAAGCGCGCCGGCATCGAGTTGCGGCTGCCGTGCGTCAATCGCTCCGCCGGTCCGTTCGCCATCGAAGGCGATACGATCCGGGTCGGCCTCGACGCCGTCGCCAACCTATCGCAGGAATTGAAGATCGCAATTCTCACCGAACGGCGACGGCACGGCCCGTACCGCGACCTGGCCGACTTTCGCCGCCGCGTGACGCCGGGGCCTGAAGCGCTGGCGACGCTGATCCGCTGCGGCGCCCTGGACTTCACCGGCCGAACGCGGCCTGCCCTGTTGCTCGAAGCCGACCTGTTCGAGAAGGAAAAAGGCAAAAGGCAAAAGGCAAAAGGAAGCCTGGACGAGCCGGCCCTTTTTCCTTTTGCCTTGGAACTTTTTACTTCCGAAGGTTGGTCGCCGCCCGACTATAGCGCGGAACAGCGGCTGCGCGACGAGTGGGACTTGCTGGGCTTCGTCCTGGGGCCGCCGCTGATGGCGTTGTTCCGGCCGCAGTTGCCTTCGGGGCTGATTACCAGTCCCGAGATCCCCGCTCACCTGGGGCGGATGGTGTCGCTGGCCGGCATGACGGCGACGGCGCGGCAAGCACGGACGGCCGACGGCCGCGACCTGCAGTTCCTGACACTGCAAGACGAATGGGGACTGGTCGAGGTGACGCTGTTCGCTGGAATGTGTCCGCAGCTGATCGCGCTGGGGTTGGGACCGTACCTGGCGACCGGGCGTGTTGAGGACCATCTGGGCGTCCTGGCGCTGAACGCCCGCAGCGTGGGCCGCTGGAAGGGGATTGTGTAAGAAGCGTCCTCCGCATGGGCAATTGATTCCGTATTGCTGGCTGGATACAGTTAATGAGGTGATTTAGGGATTGGATGGTGCCACGATGCAGCTGAAAGCCGACGAACTTGAATTCCTGTCCGCCTGGGCCCGGGAAGAAAAGTCGCCCGACCCGTATGTGCTCCCGGCCCATCAACTCCAGGCAGCGCACCAAGTCAGAGGCGTGACGTTGATCCGTGCCATCAAGGCGTGGGCTCATGCCGAGGGTCGTCGGGACGAGGACATCTTTCAACTCTACGACAACCTCAACCCATCCTGGCCCTGGTCGTCAGGAGAGGATCTAAGAAGGCTGACCGGGGACGCCGAGGGAATTAACAGAGAGCGAAAACACAAGGACAAACCAGCGGGCGACGACACCGCGCAGGAACCGGGACGAGTTGAACGGCCTGGATGAAGTCCGCTGGAAGGGGAGCGCGTAAGCATTGCCCTTGGAGTGAAGAACAATCAAAAGGTACATCCCCTTTGTTCGCCCCGTTACAAGTTGTCTCGGTCGGCCACATCAGCGGGCGCTTCGGATTGTGCGACAAGCTCCCAGACGTCGTATTCGTTGATCCCTAACTCCTCCACGCATTCATCGAGCGACTGGCCAGGACATGGGCACTGCACCCAAGGTGTGCCCCAGTCATCAATCCGGTAGATACGGAGTACCGTCCGATCAGCGACGAGGCGTTCAAAGAGCTGCCGTGTTTCATCGTGCATGTAGAAGCCAGGGACATCTTGACCCGGTACGGCAAGTATCCGGATGCAGTCACCGACACGGAGTTGGTGAAATCGGTGATTCATAGTCGCAGAGCGGGTGCTGATGTAAGGCTCGCGCAAGAGAATCCTGGACTCTGCGCAGTAATCATCCCTCTCAATAAGCGCTCCAGTCATTCTCCCGTGATCCTCCCCCTTGTCAAGCCGATTTCCTATCAGCTATCTCTCGAATAGAGAACAGCGCCTGCTTTTTGCTTGACAGCGGCACAGGGCCGCGTAATTTGAACGGCGCGACCGGACACCACTTTCGGAGAAGCGCATGTCGAACGACGCCCCACGCCGAGCCCTGGCGGAAGCCACGATCTCGGTTGTCGCCCACCCGCCGGAGAGGCACCACCGGCGTTGGAACGTGCCGGCCCAGGCCGGCGGTTGCTGCACCTGTTGCTGCTGTTGCTGCCTGCACTCCCTCGGCAGCATCATCGGCGCCGCCGTGGCCCCTAACTTCGGCCGCGGTAATCCCAGCCAGTCCTATCTGCC
>DASPXY010001519.1:0-7730 GCA_035637055.1 Gemmataceae bacterium
CGCCGTTAAAGTCGCCGACGTGGACCCCGTGCTCGTAGTGGACGCGGTATTCGAGCGCAATCCGCCGCACGCGTTCTTTGCTCAGGCCGTTCTTGCCGCCGAGGAAAACGAGCACCTCATCGGACTGCCCGTGGGCGACGACCAGGTCATCCACGCCGTCGCCGTCCCAGTCGGCGACCACGGGCGTGTCGCGCACGAGCGGGAAGGTCTGGTTCTTCCTGGCCGACGTCAGCAAGGCGCTCAACGGGAGGGCGACGTCCTCCTTGTCCCCGAACGTCAACGCCGTCTGGCTTCGGCCGTACAAGACGCGCGCCGACGTCGCTTTCTCCATGCCGTAGCTGAGGAACGCCGCGTCCGGCTTGCCGTCGCCGTTGAAATCGCCGACGGCGAGGAAGGTCCAGTCCTTGACGAGCGGCAACTGCACGGCGGCGGCCTTGGGGAACGCGCCGCCCGCCCGCCGATAGAGTTGGCCGTAGGAGGTGAGCAGGTCGTTTCCCAACACGCGGAAATCGGCGTAGGGCCCGTCAATCTCGGGCACGAATGTGCGCAGCGTCCCTTTGTTGTTCACGAAGTCCAGGCTGTAAAAACCACCGAATCGGCGCGCCACCAGCGGGGTGTCGTCGCCGAGGAAGCGCAGGTGGTTGCCGTCGCCCAGGTCGAACGGGAGGATCCGGAAGTTCGGAAACGCACCGTCTGCCTTCAGGAGGGCGGCCGTTTGGCCGGCCACGAGGATCTGGGGGCCCGCCTTGGTTGTGGCCACACGAATCCTGTGCGGCCGGCTGACCGTCGGCACCTTGACGACGTGATCGGGTTGCGGGTTGAACTTGCCGCCGTGGTTGAGGAAGAACTTGACGACCGCGCCGTCGCCGTCCGGCGCGACGATGACGACATCGGGTTTGCCGTCCCCGTTGAGGTCGCCGAAGGCGGCGCTGGTCGCCTGCTGACCCCAGCCGACGACGAGGACATTTTTCTGGGTGATGCGGAAGCGCGGGTCGGGCCGCTCGGGTTTGATGAAGCCCCAGCCGACCGCTTCGCCGACCTCAACGCCTGCCTGGAAATAATTGGCCGGCCCCTCGACCGCGCCGTGGCCGGGCAGGACGAAATCGACGTTCAGCTCACGCAGTTTCTTGAGGCTGGCGAGGACGTCGCGGGCGCTGAAGTTGACGCTGCCGGAGTAGCCGAGCACGCCGCGCGGCATGATGAGGTCGCCGAATGCGACGAACTTCTTGCCCGACTTCTCGAAGTGCCAGGCCATCGAGCCGTAGGTGTGGCCGGGGATGCGCAGGGCGCGCACTTTCAGGCCGGCGAGGTCGAGTTCGGTGTCCTTGCCGACGCGGACGTCGGTCGGCACCGGCGGGTGCAGGCCGTAGCCGGTGTTGCCGGGGATGTGATGCTGCAGCGTGTAGGCCATCTCCTCGCTACAGACGAACTTCGCGCCGGTGACGACGCGCCACAGATAGGCGCCGGGGGCGTGGTCGCCGTGCTCGTGGGTGGCGAGGACGTACTTGACCTTGCGCGGGTCGAGGCCGACCGCGGTCATCGCCGCCCATTCGCGCTCGAAGGAGAGGCCGGCGTGCCCTTCGATGAGGATGTAGCCGTCGGGCGCTTCGATGAGCCGTTGCCCGCCGAGGTCGCTTTCGACGCGGCCACCGGGGATCTGCCAGACGCCGGGGACAATGGGCGTGGCCCGGGCGTTGGCGACCCAGGGCTTCGGGGTTTTGGGGACTGCCTTGTTCAGGTCGATCTGCCAGGTCTTGGTCCCGTTGGCTGCAAACGCCGCAACGAAACCTGCCGTGTCTGCCTGAACAAAGCCGCCTTTGCCTGGGAACGGGCGCGCCGCCACGGGAAAGCCCGCCGCGCTCATTCGCTGCTCCAAGTGGGCTTTGCGATAGGAGAGCAGTTCGGTGTCGCCCCCCGCGAGATCGAAGCGGCCAAAAGTATCCGCGTCGTCATCGGCCCGGCGCGCCGAGAGACCCCCGAGGCCACGGCACTTCCACGGGTGCGGCCCGAAATGCAGTCCTTGACCGTCTGCCGCGAATGCCAGGTTGGTCCAGTACTTCTCCTTGAATTTGTCCGGCCCGAACCACTGCACACGCTTGCCGGCCCCATCGTAGACCGTGACCGTCGGCTTCGTCGGCACGAAGCGCAGCCCCTGGTTTTCCTCCTTCATCGTCGCCGACGAGCGCACCCAGCGCTGCCAGCCCTGATAGTCGGCGGCCGCGATCAACCGTTTGCCGCCGCTCGCATGAATCGCCACCGCCAGCGGGGCCCACACCTGCTCGTCGCGCTGCGGCAGTTCGGCGCGGGTGCCGTCGGGCAAGGTCGGGGTGCCGTACAGGCCCTTCTCCAGGGGCGGCGCCTTCTCGACCTCCTTGTTAACGGCCCGGCTCCAGACCGGTTTCTTCTGGTCCGGATCGAACAGATAAAGATTGCTGCCGGGCGCGCCCGCGCGCGTCGTGGTCCCTACCACCCCCCAGCCGTGGTCATCGACCGCCAGCGCCAGGCTCGCATCGGGATCGTTGACCGGAACCCGCAGCGTCACCGGCTCCTTGCCCTTGCGGTGGACGACGAGTTGATTGCCCGCGAGGAACGCCGTCACGTTCCTGGCCCGCGCCAGCTTCATGGTCGGGTGGTTGGAGTGATCGCCGTAGTGGAAGAACCACGGCCCTTCCTGCTTGATTTTCTCGGGGAATACCTGGTCGTCCTTGAGCCGAAACGCCAGGGCGCGGTCCCCCGCCTTCCCGGCCGGCATGGTGCAGAGCGCGATCACCTCCTTCCCGCCGGGAAGAAACGCGACATCGTCGATCCACTGCTGGCCGACTTTGTATTGCCGCACGATCTTGCCCGCGTCGTCGAGCACGAGGACGTTGGGGTCGCCGAACGCCGCGATGGTGCCGACGACGATCTCCTTGCCGTCATCGGAGACGTCGAGGCTGGTGACCCCCATCCGGGGCAAGGGCCCAAGGCCGCGTGCGTCCCAGGGCGGCGGTTTGGTTGCCCTGGCCTCCTGGGCGGCAAGCGGCGCGCTGCCAACACAAAAGAGCAGGCAAGCCACGAGAACCGGTCGCATGTTCGTGTCCTTTCCCGGAGAGGCGTCCCGGTCCGATGCGGGCAAACGATCTCAGCGCGACGCGGCGCCAACCAGGGCAGCCGCAAAGCATCGGGGGGTGGTCATGAGTCACTCCGGGAACAGCCAGGTGTTAACGCCCAAAATACGGCCCCGTCGGGTTGTAGTGCAGCAAGTTGTACGGCGGGATCAGGTCTTGCGGGGAATCCCCGGTCACCAACTCGATGGCGATGCCGTACATCCAGGGATACTGGTCCAGGCGGATCTCGTTCGTCCGGCGCCCCCAGGCGCGGCCAACGCCGACGGCGTCGAACCGCGTGATCGCCTGTTTGCGGCGGTCGTAGTGAACCGTGCCGAGCAGGCGCAGCTCGCTGCCGCGGCCCTTGGCCTCGGTGCCGGGCTTGCCGTCGAACTCGTTGCCGAGGTGGGCATACCCTTCCAGGCGCAGCACCAGTACGTCGTCGTCCACCTTGTCCACGATGAGGGACATGGTTGACTTCCGCGTCGGCAGGGCGCTGACGCTGCCCTGCATGTAGTCGATGCCGATGGTGCTGTAGAAGCGCTTCTGAATCGGCTCGGCAACTTCATGGCGGTCACCCGGCCTGGGGTTCGCCAGGATGAGCGACTTCCTCTCGGACTCCGTGAGCCAAAGGAGGTCGCTCTGGGTCTCGACCTTCCAGCGGTCGGGATTTTGCTTGTAGTAGAACTCTGTGGAGCGGACCAGGTTCTTCTTGTCGTCGTGCCGCAGGTAGGTGCAGTAGCCGCGGAGGATCAGCCCGTTCGCCGGCGGCCTGGGGACCGCACGCCTGGGCGGCTGGGCGGTCGCGGGATCGGCAATCGCCGGCGTGCGTTGCTCCTGGGGGAGGGCCGCGAATTCCTTGAGCACTCCGTCAAGCTCCTGCTGACGCAGCTTGAGGGCGCCCTTGCCCAGCGTCTGCCCGGCCGCCGTGGCGACGACGAGGTGATTGCCCCCCGCGCGCACTTTCTGGCAGAATTCCAGCTCGTGCGAATTGCCGCGGAAGTAGGTGTCGAGGGCCAGCGGGACAAAGTGCCTGGCAATGTATTCGGGCTCCACCTGGGTCCCGGTGAACCACCGGGCTCGATTCGAGGTGCAGGCCCCTCAGGTGCGCGACAACGGGCTGCCGTCCGCGGCGGTGAAGATCACCAGAGGCTTGTTCTCCGCGCTCGCCTTGCGCCGCGCCTCCGTGACGTTGGTGAGCCAGGATATCTCCCGCCACGGGCTCTCCCCGTGCTGCGGCTTGATGGCGGCCAGCAGCCGGTGAAAATCGGCGGCGGTGATTTCCGGAACCGGGTCGTTGGGCTGCGCGGCCGCGGACGCGACGCCCAGGACCAACAAGGCGGCAACGTGTTTCGCGATCATGAGCTTGCTTTCCTCGGGTGCCAGGTAGGATGGACTATCTTCGCATGGGACGAGGGCAAACTCAAGAGGACGAACAGGTCGGGGAAGCCGTCGCGGTTGACGTCGCCGGCGCCCCAACCAGTGTCAGGCAAACAGCTCCCGAATCGGTGTCACGTTGCGATTGTCCACGATACGCACCGGCCGACCGTCGGGGCTCAAGTTGCTTCGGGTGTAATCGATGCCCAGGATGCGGCAGATGGTGGCCAGGAAATCCACCACGCTGATGGGCCGTTCGGTCACGGTCGCGGCGTTCTGGTCGGTGCGGCCGATGACCTGGCCGCCGCGGATGCCGCCGCCGATCAGCACCGTGCTCCAGGCACGCGCGTGATGGTTGCGGCCGCCGCCCGTGGTGATCTGCGGCGAGCGGCCAAATTCGCCCATCCACACGACGAGCGTCTGGTCCAGCAGGCCGCGGTCGCGCAGGTCTTCGACCAGCGCCGACATCCCCGTATCGACCTGGGCCGACAGGGCCCGTGTGCGCGGAAAATTGTTGACGTGGGTGTCCCAGCCGTCGTTGCCCAAGCCCATGTTCACCTCGACGAACGGCACGCCGACCTCGATGAGCCTGCGGGCAAGGAGACACCCCTGGCCGAAGCTGGTGCGGCCGTAGCGGTCGCGCGTGGCCCCGGGCTCGCGCGCCAGCTCGAAGGCCTGAACCTCGCGGGCCTGCATCAAGCGCACGGCACTCTCCAGCGTGGTCGTATGAGCCTGGCTGGCCGGCGCCTGATAGGCCCGGTAGAAGGAACGCTCCAGCTCGCCCAGGAGCTGAAATTGCCGCTGAAAGCGCTGGGCATCCACGCTGGCCGCCAGGTTGTCCACGCCGCGCGTCGGCTCCTGGATGAAGAGCGGTTGATGGCGTGCGCCCAAAAAACCCGCCCGCGTGCCGTCGTGAGGCCCGGGGCCGATCACCGCGTAACTTGGCAGGGGGAATTCGCGGCGGCCAAGCTCTTGCGAGGCGATCGAGCCGAGCGCGGGAAAGGCCAACCCGCCCGCGCGATTCTGGTAGCCGGTGTGCAGGTGATAGGAGGCCAGCTGGTGGTCCGCCTCTTGCGTGCTCATGCCGCGCAGGATCGCGCCGTGCTGCAGCAGGCGAGCGAACCGCGGAAAATGCTCGCTGATCTGGATGCCCGGCACCGACGTCGCGATCGGCCGGAATTCGCCGCGCACCTCGACGCGGGCGTCCGGCTTCAGATCGAAGGTGTCCAGATGGCTTGGGCCTCCGGTCATCCAAAGCACGATACAGGATTTGCGGCGGGCGCCACCGCCGGCGCGGGCCGCCAACGTGGGCAACCAACCGGAGAGAGACGCGGCTCCCAGACTGAGACCGCTGGCCTTCATGAAGTCACGTCGTTGCATGATCCGACCCCCGTCTAATGATTCAACGAAAACTCGCTGCTATTGAGCAGCGCCCACACGATTTCGGCGTATAACTGCTGGCGCTCGGCGCCCGGTTGAGCGAAATACTTCAGCAGGAGTTTGCTTTCGTCAGCGCTGGGCCGCCGCGACAGAACACGCAAGTAAAGCCGTTCCACCGCTTGCTCCGGGGCCGTTCCCGGTGGCACGATCTGCTTCGTGACGAACGCCTCGCTGCGCGGACCGAGGAACTGCCCGGAGTTCATCAGGCGGAGCGCCTGCGGAATGCCGCGGTTGTAGCTGGTCGGATCGCTGTCTCCCTCGCCACGGAAGGAGTTCACGAATTCCGCCCGCGGATTGTTGATCGGCTTGCCGGACGGACCGCGGTTCCCGGCCTGCCCCGTGGCCACCACCAGCGAATCGAACAGTTGCTCCGGCGTCAGCACCTTGATGAGCATGCGGCTGAACAGCTTATCGTCCTTGGCGTTGCCTGCGAGGGGTTTGCTCGTTCGCTGATACGTCTCGCTCTGGCAGATGGCGCGGCACAGGTACTTGAGATCGAAGCCGTTGGCCTTGAATTGTTCCGTCAACGCTTCCAGCAACTCGGGATGCGAAGGCGGATTGCCGTCGTGCATGTCGTCCACGGGATGCACCAGGCCGCGGCCGAAGAAGTGGCCCCACATCCGGTTGACCATCGCGCGGGCGAAGAAGGGGTTCTCCCGGGACACCATCCAGTCGGCCAGGGCCTTGCGCAGCGACTGCCCGGGCGCGGCCTTGAGCACTTCGCCGCCGAGGAACCTGGGCTCACGCAACTTGCCGGACTCCGGCAACTTGCGCGGATCGACGTTGGTTTCGGTGATGGTCGTGAAGGCAACGACCGGCTTGAGCCGCTGGATCTGCGTGAAAAACGCGGCCAGGCCCCAGTAGTCGCTTTGCTTCCACGAGGCGCAGGGATGATCATGACACTGGACACAGTTGAGTCGAACGCCGAGGAAGCAACGGCTGGTCAGATCCGTCATTTCCGTGACCGACAGCGTGAATCGGCCCTTCAGCATGTACGTCACGGCGCCATTCTGATCTTGCGGGCCCGTCGCGGTCATCAGATCATGCACCAGGCGATCCCAGGTCTTCGTCTGGAAACCGTGCTCCAACCAGCGCACCAGTGCCTCGGGCTTGATGCGCTGGTTGGCAGTCGCCGGGTAGAGGTGATTGTGCCAGAGGTCGGCAAAGTGGGCGGCGTAGCGGGGGCTGCCCAACAGCTCGTCGATCAGGCGAGCCCGTCGATCGGGAGCGGTGCTTTCCAGGAAGGCGCGGGCCTGATCGACCGTGGGGATGACGCCGTGAATGTCCAGATAAACGCGCCGCAGGAATTCAGCGTCATCGGCCCGCGGCGAACGGGGGATCTGCTCGACTTTCAGACGCTTCTCGATGTGGTCGTCAATCAAGCGCGCGAGAGCCACCGCGTCCAGCCTCTGAACTTTCGCTCCAGAAGGAGGCCCCCCGGCGCGGGCCAGAGGCGCGTCCGCCAGGACACAGGTCAGGAACCAAACGGAAGCGACGTTGCAGAACTTCATGAGGCAGTCCCTCGGATCGAATCACTCTCCATTCACGGACAAGCGGGCCCCCGGGTTGTAGCTAATGATACCGCGCGGGCCGGAGTTTTTCACGGTGAGGTTCTTGAAGTGAACCACGTTCGGGTTGTTGGCCAAGGATCTCGGCGACGCCTCGGTGCCGGGCGCCTTGACCGCGGGCGACCTGTGCGACCTGGCCGGAAGCCTGGCGCCGCGGCTGCTGCACTTTGGGGGGATGGTCGATCACCTGAACCGGCCCCTGACCGGCGACGCGGTGAGAACGGCTTACCCCCCGGCCGTCCAGGGTTATGCGGCGGCG
>DASPXY010001520.1:0-14249 GCA_035637055.1 Gemmataceae bacterium
AAGGCGTCGTAGGTGTTGGCGTAGATATCTGCCTCGCCCCGTGCCACCAGCGCCAGTTTGATCCCGGCGGAGTACGTCTCGACCACGCGCGCCGGCTGCAACGCTTCCACGCGGCGCGAGACTCGTCCCGGCACCGAGGAGCGACTTTGGGTCAGTGTCGCGGCCGTCAGTTCGCCGATGTCGCTGACGCGGCAGCGCACCGGTGCGCCGTCGCCGTCACGCTTCCAGCAACCGCCGCCACGCACCGCGTAGGTCAGCCGGCTGTGCGCTGGTTCTAGCACGACACCGACCCCAATGATGCCCTCCGCGACGAAAGCGATCATGACGGAGAATTCGCCGTTCTTACGGGCGAAACCGCGCGTGCCGTCGATCGGGTCAACGATCCACAGTCGGGATCCCGTCCATGTCGCAGCGGCGAGGGTCGCTGTCTGCTCCTCGGCGCAGAGGGCGTCGGTGGGAAACCTGACCTGGAGCGAGCGCAGGATGATTTCCTGGGATTGGCGATCGGCCTCGGTGCTGATGCTGGCGTGTGCGTCGGGGATGGCCTGAAAACGGGCGTACGCCTCGCCAATGGCCTGCCCGGCGAGGCGGGCCGCTTCCAGTGCCGCCTGCAGTTCGGGTTCGTACATGATCGCCCCCGGAAAGCCCACGGGTCGCAACCCGTGGGCTTCAGATCATTCGGATTTGGTGCCGACGGCGGGCGCGACGTTGAGCAGGCCGGCGAACTCGTTGAATTCCAGATACTGGAGATGGCGATAGAGGTCATTCTCCTTGAGCAGTTCGCGGTGATCCCCCTGCGCCTCGATCTTGCCGTTGTATAGCAGAAAGACCGTATCGCAGTTCTTGATCGTTGACAGCCGGTGCGGCAGGAAAATGACCGTCCGCCCCGGCAGCACTCGTGCGAAAGTGTCGTCGAGCAGCGCCTTGGTGTTCTCGTCGAGCGGGTCAACTGGCTCCTCGATGATGAGCAGCGCCGGGTCGCGCAGAATGGCCCGCGCCAGGGCAATACGGAACATTTCGCCGCTCTTGAGAGCGTGACCCATCTCACCGATGGGCGTCTCATAGCCCTGCGGCAATTTCTGGATGAACTGATGGGCGTGGGCGGTCTTGGCCGCCTCGATGATTTTCGGCAACGTCGAGGCCGGGTCGCCGCAGCCGATGTTGTTCCGCACCGTGTCGTTGAAGACCAGGTTATGTTGCAGGACAATTGCGATCTGCGCACGCAGCGAATCCAGCGTCACCCAGCGCAGGTTCTTGTTGTCGATGCGGATCTCGCCGCCGCTTGGGTCGAGGAACCGTGGGATCAGATACACCAGCGCCTGTTTCTCGATGTCCTCCGGCCCGACCAGAGCCACACGCTGGCCAGCCTGGATCGTCAGGCTGATCTTGTCGAGCAACTTGCGGCCGGTGCCCGGCTCGTGCAGCGTGACGTTGTCGAATTCGAGTTGCTTCGAGAGCGCCGGCAGGAACTCGGCCTCGACCGACTGGCCAACGCCGCCGCCGCTCTTGTCCAGGAACTTGAACAGCGCCGCCGCCGAGTCGCGCCCACGCCGCAGGAAACGTCGCTCCTCCAACCAGGTCGTCATCGGCCAATACAGGCTCACCAGGGCCGTCGCCAGTACCAGCGAACTTGTCACGCCGATCTGGCCGTTGAGGATGACAATGCCGCCGACGTAAAGCAGGATCAGGACGGCGACGACACCCATGAAGACCAGGAGTGGGCGGTAGATCGCCTCGCCCCGGTAACGCCTGCTCTGGGCGGAGGCGTAGCGGGCCAGCTGCCGCTCGACGCGCGACTGGTTGAACAACTCCATCAAGTATACTTTGACCAGCCGCATCAGCTGGAGGCTCTCCTGGATGAGAGCCAGCTGGTCGGCAGCGCGGTGAGCGGCGGCACGACCACGACGGCGGAAGTAGGCGGCGATCTGCCCGCCGATGAGCCACACCAGCACCGCGAAGCAGAGGAAAGCCAGGGCCATCCAGAAGTTCACCAGCAAGGCGAAGAGCAGCAGCAGCCCGAACTTGACTGGCTCGCGGAAGACGACGGTCAGCCAGGCGTAGAGGGCATCGTGAACCGATTCCAGGTGACGGGTCGAGGCGCTGACGGCTTCTGCCGGGCCGAGCGCCCGGAAGGCGAGTGTCCCCAGGCGATAGGTGTGGTGGTAGATGGCGCGGCGTAGCCGCGTCGCCGCCTCGATCGTCGCCAGCGCGGCCGTGTACAGGCTGACGAACATCAGGCCCGCTCGCAGCCCGGCCACTACCACCGCCAGGATGAACAGCCCGAGCAGGTAGGCCCCGTAGCCCGACGACCACATCCAGCCGTTCCAACTCGCCAGCCAGGCAATGACGGCACCGTCCGGGCGGCCCTCGGTGCGGACCACCAGGCCGAGAATGCCCACGTCGCGGATCTCGCGATCCAGGGCCGCGTCCACTCCAACGCGCTCGATCTGGTCGCTAAAGCGTTTCTGGAACAGCTGTGCCGCGTCGGCACCGACCGACTCGCCCAGGAAGCGGTGCAGGTGCAGACGCCAGAGGGTTTCGAGGCGCAATTCGTAGTCGCGCGTCGTCAGCTTGGCGGGATCTTCTTTTACGCAGAGCACGGTCAGGCGGTCGAGCCAGTCGCCCTCGATGCCAAGCCCTTTCAGGGTCGAGCGCAGGTTCAGGGTCTTGATGAGGTTGGGGCCTTCCGGTTCCTTCTCTTTCTCTCTGGGATCTTCCAGATCGAGTTTCTTGAGCCGGCTGTTCCAGTCGGCACGGAGTTGGGCCCACTGCTTGGCATCGTCTTTGAGGGTTGTGTCCTGCAGGGTCGTGGGGGAGAACCGGCTGAGAGGCTCCTTCCACTCGTCGCGAAAGGCTCGCTGTTCCGGGGACGACAGTTTCTGGTAGGCAGGGATATCGCCGCGGTTGATCGTCAGGTCGAGGAACAGGCCGAGCAACAGCAACAGGACGACGTAAAGGACACCGGTGCCGACGCCGGCGAGCAGGGCCGCCCACTTGGCGACGGGGTGATAGTTGAGGAAACCGCGGGCCCTGGCAAAAGCGGCTCGTTCCATGGTGCCCCCTGCGGGGAAATCCGAAATCCGAAACACGAAATCCGAAACAAATCCGAAATCCGAACCAGAAAAGCCGAAACCCTGCGCTCTTCGTTTTCTGTTTTAGGGATTCGGATTTGTTTCGGATTTCGACATTCGGATTTCGGATTTGGGGTTACGCGAGGTCGCGATCTTCAAACAGGATCAGGCCGAACAGCAACGCGATGGCTGTGTACATGATAGCGTACAGCGATACATTGGCGGTGTACAGAGCAAACTCGGCCCGCGGCAGCGGCGCATCGCGGACGATGGTCGGCCCCAGGTTGAAGTGTTCCAGGCCGGGCAGCACGAGGTCGAAGACCTGGGCCATGAACTTGACCAGTGGAAACCGGTCCTGCGACACCTGGACGAGCACCGGCGCCAGGTGACCGAGGAAATAGAAGATCAGGCAGACAGGGATGTTGACCATCATCGGCAGCCGCGTCGCCAGGGCCACGGCGAGGGCGAGCAGAATCATTACCTGGCCACTGAGGATGATCAGGCCGGGCAAGGCTTCATAAGAGCCGATGCGGATTTCTCCGGGTCGGATGTCGTCGGCCCACAGGGCCATGCCGCGCAAGAAGCCGGCACTCTCTCGGGTGGGGGCGTACTCGCCCGCGGCCTTCACCAGGGCAGGCTCCTCGGTCTTGTCCTGGGGGTTGGGCAGCGCCGGGTCGAACCAGACCTTGAGCAGGAACATCCACACCATGAACCAGCCGAGCAACACGACCAGCACCAGGCCGGAAGTGAAAAGGCCCACGAATTTGCCCAGCAGGAACTGTCGCCGCGAGATCGGCTTGCTCATCAGCGTGACCGCGGTCCGGCCCTCGATCTCCTCGCTGATCGACGTGGCGGCGGCGATCACCACGAAGACCACGGTAAACAGCATGATCAGGTCGTAGCCCAGTTCCTTGACCATCTTGAGGTCTTCGCCCAGGGTGAAGTAGGGCAAGAAGGGGACGACGAGCATCAGGACCAGGGCGATCACGAAGAGGAGCCAGAACATCGGTTGCCGCAGGCTCTCGCGGAACGCTGCCAGGGCGACCGCGCCGACCTTGGGCCATACCTTGAAGAGGAGTGCGTAGAACAGGACAAACAGGTCGGCGCTCAACTGCAACTGCAGGAGCGCGGCGAACGCACGGCCCGGGAGGACAAGCGCCCCGGCGTCGGAGCCGGATTCGAGCAGCATCGCCAGGCCCACGCCGCCGCCGACGGCGCCGCCCAGGCCCCAAAGCCAGCCGATGGGCGTTGGGCGGAGCCCAAGGGCGAGGACACCCAGGATTCCCAGAGCCAGACCGCCGCCAAGGTACCCGAGGCCGTACGGCAGGGACTGCCACCAGGCCGAGAACAGACTGGCCTGATTCAACACGCGATCCTGGAAACGCGCCAGTTCGTCCCGGTTGAGGATCTTGGCGAGTTCACTCAAGAACGATTCCCGAGTCTCAAACTCTTTATCTTTCAACGGGTTGAGCTTTGCCAGCACGGCTGGAGGCACTCTGGCATCGCGCAAGGAGTCCAACGACCTGTCCGTGAGTTTGAACCAGTCCAACCCACCAGAGATCAGAAAGGTGAGGGCCAGAAGCAGACCGCAGCCGAGGACCCCCGTCAGGCCCCAACGCCAGTCGTTGAATTGTCGGAACGGTCCAATCAGGAGGACCGGCAGCAGTCCCACGATCAAGGCGCCAGCGAGACCGAGAATCGGCCACAGCGCAGCGCCCAGGCCGACGCCGAGGCCGACCCCAAGGCCCCAACGCCAGTAGTCGGGCGGAGGATCCTTCCAGCGCCCCGTCACGATCGCCAGCCACGGCACAGCAGCGATCACCTGGATCAGGCACAGCAGACAGCAGAGGATGATGAGATTCATGGGAACCGTCGCGAGGGTCAAGCCCGGATGACGAAGCCCTGCAACCCGGCAGGGGGCTCGTCGTGTATCGTATGGCTGTCGATGGAATCGGCCATGCGGCCAGCCACGGCCTCAAGGAAGCGCTGCACCTCACCCGGTTCGCCTTCGGCGATCAGTTCCACCTCGCCGCTGGGCAGATTGCGCACGCAGCCGGCGACGGCGAACCCGTCGGCGAGACGACGGGTGGTGTAACGGAAGCCGACGCCCTGCACCTGGCCGGCGTAGAGGACGCGCTTGCGGACAAGCATGGATACATTCCTGCGTCAACACGTCGTCGTTTAGCCGCGGTTCGGAGAACCGCGCTGGGAGCGCGGTTCTCCGAACCGCGGCGAAACGAGTTTCCGAAGCCGTGGCGAGTCACTGCCTGCCTGCCTGTACGCCGCCGGCGCCGTCAGGGTTCGCGGCGATAGCTAGGCCCTTCGCCCCAGCGCAGTTTGTCCCGCAGCACCTGGTAGTTCGAGCGGCCCGCCACTTTCACCAGCGCGAACGACACCGGCGCGCGCCGAATCGTCACGCGATGGCTCAGCGACATGGGAATCGGCTCGCGCCCGTCCACGATCAGGACCGCCTGATCGCCGCCGCGCCCCATCGTGATCGTGTAGATCTTGTCGGCGGAATCCACGACAGGTCGATAGGTAAGCGTGTGCGGGCAGATCGGCGTGATGACGAAGGCCGGCAGTTCCTGTCCCAGGATCGGGCCGCCGGCGGAGAGGCTGTGCGCCGTCGAGCCGACCGGTGTGCTGATGATCAGGCCGTCGCCGCTGAAGCGCACCACCGAATCGCCATCGACCGCCAACTCCAGTTCGAGCATGCGGAACGGCGGCGCCGTGTGAAAGACGACCTCGTTCAAGCCAAGAAGCGGCCCATCCGGCAGGGTAATGTTCGCGACTGGCGCCGTCGTTTCGACGAGACACTCGAACATGACATGATGCGTCAGCCGATACTCGCCGCGGACCACCTGCGCGAAGCAGCGACGCAATTCATCGGGGCTGAGGTCAGCGAGGAAGCCAAGCCGGCCGAGGTTGACGCCGAGGACAGGGATTTGCCGGTAGCCCATCTGGCGGGCAGCGCGGAGGATGGCGCCGTCGCCGCCGAGGACCAGGGCAACGTCGGCCGGTGGCAGGGCGTCAAGGTCGCACTGCTGGCACAGGTCGCAGACGAGAACGTCGCAGTGCTGGCGAAGGAACGGCAGGAGCCGATCGGCCTCCTCCTGGACGCCAGACCGCTGCGAGTTGCCGAGTACGAAGAGTCTCACCGTCGCGTCCTCCCCTGTCGCCCGCACTTGTTCGTAGTCCCGCCTTTAGGCGGCAACCACCTGTTCCGCCTAAAGGCGGGACTACGAACAAGGCCCTGCACTTTGCCGGTCACTCCGTGAAAAGCTCCTGCATGACGACGGTACTCTTCGCGGGCATCTTGGTCTCCGCTTGCTTACCGATCAGTTTGGCAAATTCCTCTTCGCTCAGCACCTTCACGCCGAGTTCCTTCGCCTTGGCGAGCTTGCTGCCGGCATCCTCGCCCGCAATCACATAATTCGTTTTCGACGACACGCTGCCGAGCGCCTTGCCGCCGTGGGCCTGGATCAGATCCTCGATCGCCTTGCGGCTGTGGTTTTTCAGGGTGCCAGTGACGACAAACGTCTGCCCGGCCAGCACCTGCGGCAGCGCAGGTGCCGTCGCAGCCGTCGTCGCTCCTGCAGGCGCGGGTGGTATTGCGGCCTGGAGTTTCTTCACCATCTCCTCGAACTCCTCCTCGTTCATCGTCGGAATGCCCAGCTCCTTCGCCTTGTCGAGTTTGCTGCCCGCGTCGGTGCCGACGATGACGAAACTCGTGTTCTTGGAGACGCTGCTTGCCGGCTTGCCGCCGAGGGCCGCGATGCGGTCCTCGATACCTTTGCGCGTGTAGTTCTGCAGCGCCCCGGTGGCGACGACGGTCTTGCCGGCCAGCGGTAGCCCTCCCGCCGGCGCGGCGCGCACGTCTTCCGTCAACTTGACGCCGGCCGCCTTCAACGCAGCCACCAGCCTCTCACCCTCGGGGCAGTGGAAGAACTTGTAAATGCTCTCCGCCCGCTTTGGGCCAAAACCCTTGATCTTCGCCAGGTCGTCCTTCGAGGTCGCCAGCAACTGATCGATCGACGGAATCGCCTGAGCCAGCTCCGGCCCGAAGCGCTCGCCGACGTTGGGAATGCTCAGCGCCGCCAGCAGCCGGCCCAGCCCGCGCGACTTGCTCGCCGCGATGCCGTCGAGCAGGTTCTGCGCCGACAGGTCGCCCATCCGTTCGAGCGTGAGCAGCTGCTTCTTGTCGAGCTTGTACAGGTCGGCGACGGTCCGCACCAGGCCGCTATCGACCAGGAGCGAGGCCGTCTCCCGACCCAGACCTGCGATGTCCATGCGTTCGCGCTTGGCGAACGATTCGAGCCGCTTCTGAAACTGAGCAGGACAGGTTTCCTCGTTGGTGCAGAGCCAGACATTCCCCGTCTCGTTGAGCTTCGTCGGGGCGCCGCAAACGACGCACTTCTTCGGGAACTCGTAGGGCTTCTCCGTGCCGGTGCGGGCCTCGTGCAGCGCGTACTCGACGTGCGGGATGATCTCGCCGCGCTTGACAACGACGACCTTGTCGCCGACGCGGATGTCCTTCTCCTTCACCTTGGCGGCGTTGTGCAGCGATGCCCGCGACACGGTGGTGCCGGCCAGGCGGACCGGCTCCAGGTTCGCCACCGGCGTCTGCTCGCCGTACTTGCCGACGCTGATCTCGATGTTCAGGATCTTGGTAATTCCCTGCTCGGCCGCGAACTTGTAGGCGATGGCCCACTTGACGACCTTGCCCGTCGTGCCGATGCGCTGCCGCTGGGCCAGGTCGTCCACCTTGACCACCATGCCGTCGGTTTCATACGGCAGTTCCAGGCGCTTCTCGTCCCAGCTCTGGCAGTAGGCTATCACCTCGTCGATGCTGTCGAACGCCTCGATGTGCGGCGTGACCGGGAAGCCGAACCGCCTGAGCAATTCGAGGCTCTCGGTATGGCTCTTGACCTCGACCCCTTCCAGCGCACCCAGCGCGTAGGCCCACAACCGCAGTTTGCGCTCGGCGCAGATCTTCGGGTCGAGCAGGCGCAACGTGCCGGCCGCGAGGTTGCGCGGGTTTTCGTAGGTCTTCTTCCCCTGGCGCTTCATGTCGTCGTTCAGCTTGGCAAAGTCGGCCTTGGTCATGTAGACCTCACCGCGCGCCTCGAACAGGGCTGGCGGCTCGTCGGTCATGAGTCGGAGCGGCAGGCCGCGGACGGTTTTGAGATTGTGCGTTACGTCGTCGCCCTTGGTGCCGTCGCCGCGGCTGACGCCGACGGTGAAGACGCCATCCTCGTAGGTCAGCGAAATGGCCAGGCCGTCGATCTTGAGTTCGACGACGTAACGCACCTTTTCGCCCGGTTTGAGGGCCTTGCGGACGCGGCCGTCCCAGTCGCGCAGGTCTTCGGCGTTGTAGGAATTGTCGATCGAGAGCATCGGCACGCGATGCGTGACGCTGACGAGTTCGTCGATCGGCTGGCCGCCGGGCCGCTGCGTCGGGCTGTCCGGAGTGACGAGGTCGGGGTGGGCCGTTTCGAGATCGACCAGCTCGCGCAACAGCTTGTCGAACTCCTTGTCGGAGATCTCGGGCTGGGCCTCGACGTAATACTTGTAATTGTGGTGGTCAATTTGGCGGCGCAACTCTGCGGCGCGTTTTTCGAGAGAGGTCATGGGATGGTCCTGATACGGTCAAGGAGGACTGACTGGATCTTTCGCTGGAGGGATTGTCGCCTCCGTGCGCTCTTTTTGCAAGCGCCGTAGTCGATCCAGACCCATGCTGAGCAGTCCGAAGAGGATCATGGCGCCGACTTCGTAGAGCAGCCACAGCCAGCCATCGTTGCGGAGGGCGTCGCGCCAGGGGCCGGGCGGCGGCGGCTGGCCGGCATCGCGGGCTTTCTCTTCGAGGATCGGAACGACGGCGCAAGCGACGGCGGTGACCGCGAACACGGCGCTGGCGATCAGCAGGAGGAAATAGAACGGATTGCGCGGCTCGCGCGATTCTGCGGATTGTGTCATGGCGTGTCGTCGAAGAAGGCTTTTCCGTCGCGGTCACTCCGGTTTGTTGTCGCGACCCACCGATCCTTTGGCCAGGCAGCGATCCGTGTACGAGCCCGAAGCGTAAGCGAGGGACTGTCTTCTGTCAGTCCCTCGCTTACGCTTCGGGCTCGTACCGGGTTGTGGTCCGTTCACCCACGATCTCCCTGAGTGGGAGCCGAGTTGCGGCGAGCAAAGCCGAGTCGTATCATCCCCATTCGACGCCCTCGCTCGCTCCGGTTGGTCTGCTCATGCTCCCGGCACCCGCGGCGGAAACCCTCCCTGTCTACCCGGCCTCCTGGTATCTGTTTTGCTCGGCCCGTCGTCTCCGCCGCGGACCGTTCGCGCGCGACCTCCTCAGCCGTCGTCTGGTCGTTTACCGCACTGCCGCCGGCCGCCTGGCGGCGCTCGACGCGCGCTGTGCTCACCTCGGCGCCGACCTCGGCGAGGGCCGCGTCATCGGCGACGATCTCCAGTGCGCCTTTCACAACTGGCAATACGGCCCCGACGGCCGCTGCACACACATTCCGGCCACGCCGCAGATCCCGGCGCTCGCCCGGCAGGCGTGCTATCCCGTCGTCGAGCGGCACGGGTTCGTCTTTGTCTTCAACGGTCCCGACGCGCTCTTTCCCTTGCCCTGCTTCACCGACATGGACAGCCAGGCCCTTGTCGCCGCCAGGCCGCTGCAGTTTCACGCCGACTGCCCCTGGTACCTGGTCAACGGCAACAGTTTCGACGTGCAACACTTCCGGGCCACCCACGACCGCGAACTGATTGGCGCACCGGCGATCGACTGCCCGCACCCGTTCGCGCGGCGGATTTCCCTCACCTTCGCGGTCGTGGGGCACTCGATCTTCGACTGGCTGCTGCGCCGCTCGGTGGGTGATCGGGTCGAGGTGTCAATGACGAACTGGGGCGGGTCGATCGTGGTGGTCACGGGCCGCTTTCGCCGGACCATCAGCCGCCTGATCACCTTCATCGAGCCGCTCGGGCCGGAGCGCTGCGTGCAAAATGTCCTGGTCTTCGCGCGGCGTTATCGCTTTCGGCCGCTGGGCGTCCTGCTGGAGCCGTTGAGCCTGGCGCTGCGCCGCCTGTTCACGCGGGGCTTCATGGCCGAGGAGTTTCAGACACTCGCGGGCATTCGCTACAACCCCGCCGGCGTGGTGCCGAGTGATCGGCCCCTGCTCGACTTCTTCCGCTGGGTGTCCGAGTTGCCGCAGGCCCGGTGACGTTCCGGCCTTGTGTCCGAGTGTGGCTGTGGGATAATAACGGCAGGGGCAAAATGGGTTGCATTGCATTCCACGCCGACACCCGTTTTCGTCCCGGTCAGCGTTCGGGGTGCGCCCTTTCCAGCACTCGATCACAGGACGCGCGTTGCTTTCCCGCTCAAGCGTGCTCCCCACGTCAGCAAGTTCGGAAACCAGCGCAGCAGCGGCAGCGTCCCGGCGACCGCTGCCGGCCGCATCGCCCAGTGTGCCAGGACCGCCGAGGCGTACAACCGCGGCGCGAATGACTTCCGCCAGGCCGCGGCATAATCCTCTCCAACCCTCTGCAAAGTGGCTTGAGCCGTACCCTGCCGCCAGGCGATCAGCCGTCGGGTGAGCAACGCCGCCGCCTGCAGGGCCATGCTAATGCCCTCGGCCACAACAGGATGAGCCTCGCCCGCGCTGTTGCCCACCAGAAACAGGCCGCGATTGCCGCGGACGCGAATGCCGGGGCGGATCGGCCCGACCGACAGCCAGCTCTCGAAGCGCTTCGCGCCGGCCAGTGCCCGTCGCACGCCGAGGCAAGACGCCGCGATGTGGTCCAGCACGATCTCTGCTGCGGATGCCGCGGAGCCGCGACGCAACTCGGCCACGCGGTCGCGGCGCACACAGCACGAGAGGCTGACGCGGCCGCCGTCGCAATGGACCATGCCGCCGTAGCCGCCCGGGAAGACCAGCAGCGGCATTAATCCGGCCGGAAGCTCGCTGTCGAGGAAGTGGGCCTTGAAGCCGAACAGGTCGGACGGACGCGCCGGCTCGCGTCGGGGTTGCGTCGGCAGTTCCCCGCACTCCCACGAGCCGTGCGCGGCAATCACCACCCGAGAACGCAACTCGATCGGTGTCGCCGATCCCGCCGTCTCCGCGAAACAGAGATAACCGTCGCCCTCTTCGCGCAGGGCCGTCGCGGACCAGGGCTGACGCACATCCACGCCGGCGCGGGCTGCTTCGGTCAGCAACAGGGTATCGAGGTGTTCACGGGCCAGGGCACGCCCCCATTCCGCTTCGGCGCCGGGCCGAGGCAGGTCCGCGCTCAACACCACATCGCCGGCAAACAGGCCCACGCGGCTCACCGGCGGACCGGCGAGCGTGCGAAAGGCGGTGCCGACACCAAGGCGGTCGAGTAGGGGCAGGTTGGTCGCGGACAGGTATTCGCCGCAGACCTTGCGCCGGGGGAAGGCTTTGCGTTCGAGGAGCACGACGCACCAGCCAGCGCGCGCTAGAAGTAATGCAGCCGTCGCCCCGGCAGGGCCGCCGCCGATCACCAGGGCATCGTGGACTTCCCGCACGAGTTCCCCATTTTCCCTGCTCACGAGGCCCAAGTGCGCCGCAGTTCGTCCAGTGTCGGAGCGGTTTCGATCGCCTCAAGGACGCGGCGGAGCAACTCGACGTTTTCCAGTTGGCGGATCTCGTGGAATACCTTGAGGCTTTCGGGACCGAACTTGATTCTCAGGCTCACTTCAATGCCCTTCAGCAGGCCTTCTTCCAGGCCGAGGCGTTCGGGGGTGGTGATAAAAGGCATACGCTTGTCCTCCGCATACTGGTGTAATTCGTCCCAGAACAGTTTATCCAGCGGCCGGGGCAGTTCCATCATCCAATCGATGAACCGAAACAGCTGGCGCACATCTTCTGCGCTCAAGCCACGGCTGTACAACCCCTTGACCAGGCGCACCTTCCAGACCTGCCGATCCGCAGGCGCTTGTCGCGTCTCCAGCGTTTTCAGGTGAGCGAGCACCACGACGGCGAATGGGTTGGGGTCGGCTTCGAGCGCCTGCCAGTGCGGCGCCCAGTCGAGCAACTTGCGCATCGGAAAATCGGTGCCGGTGCGGAAGCCCCAGCGGCCGTAACTGTAACTGCTGGGGCGCCAGTCGGGATCATCGTCTGCGAGGATGGCCAGGCTGATGACCTCGTGATGATAACGGTCGAAGATGCGGTAGTTGTAGACGTGCATCCGCTCGGGGAAATCACCCTCCTTCCACGTCTGCACCTCCACATGAACCAACAGCCATTTCTCTTCGCCATTCTTGAGCCAGATCTTGACCAGTTTGTCTACAAAGCGTCGCCCCTGCTCCGTGGCAGGCACGATCTTCTGCAACTCCTTGTCCAGCATCTCCTAACCGCGCTGCCAGTCAATATCGGCATGCGCTGGCGGAAAGAAGAACTGCAGGAACGCCTCGAAGTAGCGGTCCAGCGCCTCCTTCCACGGACTATCGTAGTCGGTCATTGGTTGCCTCCTTGCGCCGCACCTGCATTCCGGCCTCGGCGGTGGTGCGCGATCACCCCGCAACGGTTACCATACCCTGCTCGCTCAACTCTCGCCAGATCTTCCTCCTGCCCGTCTGGGGTTGGCCCCTCTTGTGCCGCAGACCTTGCGCCGCGGGAAGGTTTTGGGTTCGAGGAGCACGACCGACCAGCCGGCCCGCGCCAGGAGCAGCGCCGCCGTCGCCCCAGCCGGGCCGCCGCCGATCACCAGGGCATCGTGGACTTCCCGCATCATCCCGTATCAACTATCAACACGGCCCTCCAAAAAGAAGTGACGTGCTGAACGGGATATTCGCCTTTTCCGCATCGGGAAAAAGGCAAATGTCCCGAATGGCACGGACTGAAGGCGCAACTCCCTTGGTACTAAGGTTTTATCGATGAAGGTGTCACCCGATTCGCCTATCGCCCATCCCGCCAGTCGATGAAATCTCCGGGGCGCCAGTCACCGACGCCCGAGCGCCGACTTGTCGGCGCTCCGCCGTAACAGACAATGCGTGAAGAACTTGCGCCGTAAATCTGCGACATTCGCAAATGTCCCCTTTTCCAGCCCGCAAGTAGCGCACGGGCGGTTCTGGGGTGTTCTGCAACTGCGCCAGTTGCATAAGCACGGCTCGGCGGCGGGCGGACAGAGTCTCTAAATTCCGTGGAAAGAGGGAGTTAGGGGATTGACGGCGGGATAACAGCAGCGGTACTATCCAACCGGCGCAATTGCCTTTGGCCCTGGGCGTTATCGAATGCTTATGCAACCGGCGCGCAAGATAAGTAGCTAGTTCGGCACTCTTGGTGAGCAATCGCATGGCCCGTTCATCCAGCGCGTTGGCGGAGTACCTTGCGGGGAAGAAGCCCGCAGTGATGTGCGACGCTCTGTGGGCGGGACGTTATCTTTCGGAGCGAGGCCTGGCTTCACCAGGCGAAGTCTTGAACCTCATCGAGACCGTCGTGGGTCGGCGTCAGCGAGCTGTGACGAAGCCGGCTCTGCTGCTACGGCTTGCCGACGCCCTGGCCGAATCGGAGTTCCTCAACCAAGCAGGGAAGTGGCTGGCGGCGCAAGCCACTTGGGAACTCGCCCGTTCACGGGCGGAGGAAACGCCGATGACGAAGCAAGAATACCTCGAGCGCCTGCGGATCAACTCCGAACGCTACCCGGCCGTAGATGGCTGTGAGAATCCGCCGCTGGACTGGGTCGCACAAGCCTGGGACCTTCGTGAGATCCGCAAGAGTATGGTCGATGACGGGATGGCGGATGACGTCGTCCGCAACGGGCGGATTCACGACACGGCGGTCCCGTTCTTGAAGGAGTTGTCGCCGGTCCTGCGCACCGATCAGGTCGTCGAGGCTTTCCTGATCATCCGTGATGCCGCTCCGCACAAGGAACGGGCGTTCCGGCCCCAGTTCGAGCAGGTGTTCCATCAGCACGCCCACGCGCTGCCGGCGTTGATGACGCGCCAGGAAGTTCTCGATTTCCTGCACCTTGACAAACGCGAGGGGCAATGGTTCTGTGACGGGAAGCCGGTGACGGCGGAACAGTTGATCGGCTGGTTGCGCCTTGACGAAGGTGAGGCGCGTTGGCTCCTCGAGGGGGTAGGCGACCCGGAATCCAGACGTGCCGCCCCAGGAACTTCCTTCGGCAGTGAGTAGACTGTGACCTTGGGCTCTTCGG
>DASPXY010001521.1:0-3777 GCA_035637055.1 Gemmataceae bacterium
GATGACGGCTGTGGGCCGGAACCAAGCTCTCGTCCGATTCGACGCCCCAAACCTCCCCGAACCGCGCCAACTCATCAAAGAACAGGCCATCGCCGCAGCCCACGTCCAGCACCTTGCCCCATCCGCCGACCGGCTGGTGCACTTCGATCTCGCGCACCAGCATCGCTTCGCGGGCACGCCACCACCAGTGCCGCTCGTAGAGGTTCCGGTAGGCAGCGGCGTACTCCGGATTCAACGAAACAACTCCGCTACCACCTCAGCGGGCGGCGCCCCGGAATCTCTGGCGGTGCCGCGAACCACTTGATCCACCACGTACAAGGGGCGGCGCTTGACCTCTTCGTAGACCCGCCCCAGGTATTCACCCAGCAATCCGAGGAAGAGGAGGTTGGTGCCAGACAGGAACACCATCACCAGGATCAGTGCGGTGAAGCCCTGGGGAGACTGGTGCAAGAGAAACTTCGCCACGATGCTGTAGAGAGCGAACAAGCTCGAGAGGACGATTGCGCTGACACCGAGCAGCGCGGCCGCGCGAAGCGGCGCCACGGAGAAGGAGAAGAATCCGTCGCACGCCAGGGCCACCAGCTTGGCAAGGCTGTACTTACTCTCGCCGGCGGCGCGCGCCGAGCGCTCGACCGCGATGCCTATCTGGCGATACCCAGCCCACGCCCGTAGTCCGCGCAGATACCGGTGCCGCTCCGGGGCATTTCGCAACTGATCGACGACGCGACGCGACATCAGCCCGAAATCCCCGGCGTCCACCGGCAGCTGGACGTTTGAGAGACGGGCTAGCATCCGATAGAACGTCGCGTAGCACAAGCGGAGCAGCCAGCCCTCCTTCCGTCTCACCCGCTGGGCGTAGACGACGTCGTATCCTTCCAGGTGCGTACGGACAAAATCGGGAATCGCTTCCGGAGGGTCCTGCAGGTCCCCATCCATCAGGATGACCGCGTCTCCGCCGGCGTGGTCGAGCGCCGCGCTCAGCGCGGCCTGATGTCCGAAGTTCCGCGAAAGCGCGACCACTACCAGGCGAGGCTCGCTTGCCGCCGCCTTCAGGAGGGCTTCGCGGGATCCATCTCGACTCCCGTCGTCTACCAGGACGATTTCATGGGGACCGGCGGGGACTCCGTCCAACACCGCGGCCACCCGCCGGAGCAGCTCCGGAAGGACCTGGACCTCGTTGTAGATCGGAATCGCAACGGAAACGCGGAGCCCGGGCATCGTTATCACCTCATCGGGGACAGGTGCCCTTGAAGTACACCATTCGCCAAAGCGGAATCCCGAGTCCGCCAACCACGTACGGCTCGAATACCTCGGTCACGAACACCTCGGCGAACAGCGCCCGCCACTCCTCGAGGGGGCGGGGCGAGTGGCCCCGATCGAGCCGCGCGAGCAGTCGCGCCGTTCCCAGCTCCCTAGGTAAGACGAGCTCGAGAATGTGTATTGCTCCGCCTTCGGCAAGGAGGCCACGGAGGTTTCCCAAGACCTCGCGCACGTCTCGATCTGCGAGATGGTGGAGAAGGCTGTTGACCAGGATGCAATCGAAACAGTCCCCGGGCCTGGCCCGGAACGAACGTGCATCTGCTGTGACGAAGCGGCCCGGCTGCCGACGCCTCGCGTACTGGATGTACGCGTCGTTCCAGTCGATCCCGAGATATTCGGCTCCGGCGAACAGGCGCGCATTCGTACCCGGCCCACAACCCACGTCCAGCACATGGTCCACTCGGCCTACATCGTTGTGCGCCAGGAAAGGCCCCAGTTTCTGCTGGACGAACGGCGCTTGCCACAGGCGATAAATCAGGGGCTGAGCGAGCAGCGGTTCCAACACAGTCATGCCTGCCGCCCTGCCGGCACGACCGCACCTGCGAGGGCCCCGCCTGGGGCTGCCGGGCTCGGAATTGGTTCGAACGGCTCGAGCCGCTGCACCGTGGCGTTTCGGTGCCGCAAGACCACGATGAGCGCCGGCAAATAGCCGGTGAGCAGCACGACGGCCCAGGGGATCGGACCGTGGTCGGGTCCCACCGAATGCGGCGTGACGGCTCCGGCCGCGAGTCCGATGGTGCCACACAGCGCCAGCCCGAGCAGCTCGCGCCGGGTTCGGGCCACCAGCGCCAAGGGCAACGCCTCGTAGAGGTGTGGGCTCAAGGGAACCAGTGCGAGCATCGCGAGCTGCCGGGCCTCAGGCAGCCGCCAGCGGATCAAGGCGACTAGGAGGATGATGCCCCCAGGTCTAAGAACGGCCGGCCGGTGCGGCGCCGTTCGGGCCGCATGAAACCATCCGTCGGCCCAATGTGGCCACACCAGGAACGCCAGGCCGAACAGGATCGCGCACCCTGCCACTGCCCGCCAGTCGGGATAGCCGACAAATAAGGGCGCCGCCGTCGTCGGCTTCACGCTCCACAGCACCCGCAACGCAGGAATCAGTACAGCCGCAGCGAACAGCGGCGACCACTGCACCGACTGAAGGGCGAAGAAGAACGGCCCGCCTGCCATGGCGATCAGCGGCCACCAGGCACGGCGGCTCAGTCCCCACGCGAGCAGCGCCGTCGATCCGCCCATGAACGCGGCGCGCGCAAGCCAGAGCGGCAGGAAACTGAACGGCAGCCCAATCAGCACCGCCGGCAACGGGTACTGCAGCTCCCACGGCCAGGGCGGCGACGGAATCGCCGCGTACGGATCGCGGTGGTCGCGCAGCGCACGCGCAGCGGTCCAGATCGCGTCGAAGTCGCTGACGGCAAGGGCCGACTGGTGGCGATAGAAAAAGACGACGTAGGCTGCCGCGGCAAGTCCGAGCACCGCCGCGGCCGCTAGCCGCTGGGCTGCCGTAGGTAACCCACGGTTCAATTCGCTCACGCGTTTCCATTTGGCAACTGACATACCAGCAGAGGCGGTCCGCTAGGTTCGGACCTGCCAGTCGCCTGCCGCAATGAGGGAGACACAGGGGGTGTGAACAATGTCGCGGGATGCCGCCAGGTGTGGCAAGCCGCCCGCAACCCGCCGCCGCCTGCTGGTCAGCTGGTGCTCGGGGCCGAGGGCTCAGGCCGGCGCCTGGGCGCTCGCCACTAACCCGGGGCCGTGGTCGGGAAAAGCGTGCTGAATCAGGCGAAACGGCAGCGTTCCATACTCCGTAACGGCACCCTGCAGCCTCGTGCTCGGCTGTAGCAACCGCCCGCTTCCGCTGGTCCGATCGGCCTTCGATGCGTCCGTATTGGACGCCGCCCAACGCTTGGCGATCTGGTTCCGGGCGAACTCCAGCACGTAGCCCAGCGGCCCCCCGACCAGTCCGCTAGAGAACCCTACCGGACCCGCGTGAACTCATACGGACGGCCCGCTGACGACCAGTACGACGCATCCTCGAGCGGCGGCAAATCGAGACCGTAATAGTAGCGCATCACACTGCGCATCGTGTTGACCGGCCCGATTGAATCGTGCACCAGGCCTCGCGGAGCCCCCGGCAGCAGGTACGCGGCAAAAATATCGATCCGCTCCTCGACCCGCGCGGCACTCGCCCCCGACAGGGGAGGGAGGTCCCGCCCGAGCCGTCCGTGGCCGTGGTCCGCCTGCAGCAGAATGATCGCGGGACGTGTGGATCGGCCGAGGATCGCCTTCACGAGCTCTTCGACTTTGCGATTCACGCAACGGACCTGTGCGACGTATGCCGCCTTGCCCGTTTCTGCGTCCGGGCCGTCATCAGCATTGGGCCAGTATGGCCGCCGGTGCCCGCAGTCGGCATCGTACACGTAGGGCTCGTGCGGAACCGTCAGGTGAGCCAGGACGAAG
>DASPXY010001522.1:0-7325 GCA_035637055.1 Gemmataceae bacterium
TCCTTTGAACAACAATGGGAAAAACCAAGGAGTCGCGTCCCCTTTTCCGCGCCCTTTTCCGCGCGTCCCCTTTTTCCCGCCCCTTTTCCGCGGCAACCCCTACGTCGGGAGACTGCTGCATCAGAAACGGTGATTAGAAATCGGAGGCTACATGAGCGCACCCGAACTGTCAGACGCCTTCTACTTCGTCCTTCTTGATGAAGACGTTGTGTGGCCAAGCACCGTGGATGGACGTTTTCGCTTGAGCCACGGCGGCGAGGGCCACAACATTCTCGGCGAAGGCGAGTATGCAGTCTCCGAACGGGACATGATCCACGGAGTCCTAAACGAAGGCAAAGCCAGTCGTTTTCGCTCGAAGACAAATCGAGCGAGAGAGAGGAATGCCACCCTTTTTTCGACGTCCAGTCCTAGTGTTTCTGCTGTATTCGTCAATGTGAAAGACGTCTATGTTCGGTTGAAATAAGGGGGTAACCCCTCCATCGGCGCGGAAAAGGGGGCGTAGGTCGTTTTGCGAGGGGAAAAGGCATAAATTCAGGGTATCGGCGCCGAACCAGGGTGCTTCAGCAGACCGGCCACGCGAATAACGATTATCTGCGAGGGAAAGGGGACGCATCTGAATGTCGCGGACTTAAGGCGCAAGCCATTGCACTGTAGTCGGTTAAGCGACTACGGCCTACATTAGTTGCGGCTGCCCCTGTTCTGGCCGCCGCAGGAAAACCGCCGCCTGCGGCGCAAGCCGTTCGCGGGCATCCCGCAGTGGCTGTAACGTAACCCCTTGCGTCCCTTGCCTCTACGCCTTAAGTCCGCGACATTCGGGACGCATCTCTTTTTCAAGTATCAATACAGACTTTCTATGTATCTAGATAAGAAAAGGGGCATTCATTTTTTTCAGACAATAGAGACAGGAAAACGCGAATGCCTTTGTTCTTCGTGGAGGGATGGCATGCTACAAACCTACACTGCGAAGTATACGAGAATCTCTTCCGGCTATATGGGCCAACTGGTCGAATGGCCGGAAGTGATTACGGAAGGGAAGAACTTAGATGACTGCCGAGAGCTTCTCCAGGACGCTCTCCGGGAAATGATCGTCGCCTACCGCCAGCAGCACAAGGAAATCCCGGTTTTCCCTCTGGAGATGGAATGAAATACTCGAGAATTCTTTGGGACGCGGAGGGCGATCCTGAAGGAAACATCGAGCACATTGCCGAACACGATTTGACCGTGGAAGATGTCGAAAGTGTTCTGGTGAAGCCCACCAGCGAAGGTCAGAGCAATTCCACCGGCCTTCCAGCCGCATGGGGTTATACGTTGGACGGACGTTATATCATTGTGGTGTATGATGCAATCGATCAGGATACCATTCGCGTTGTCACCGCTTACGAAGTCCCGGAACCAAAGGCCAAGCCGAAAAAAAAGAAGAAGAGGAAGTAACATGGGGGCAAAAAAACTCAAGAGCGTTCACCGCTCCGTTCGACTGACCCCGGAAGAAGCCGCCCGAGACAGGGAACTTCGCCGCCAAATCCAGGAGGAATTTCCGCCGCTCCTGCACGACCGCCGGCCCTCGGTCCTCAGTGATCCCCTGAAGCAAGCCATTACGGAAAGCTCCAAATCCCTTGCGCAGTTGGCCAAGGAAACAGGGATCCCCGAAATGCTCATCAAGCGATTCCTGGCGGGAGAAGAGGATCTTCGCCTGGCGGCCGCGGATCAATTGGCCCACACATTGGGACTGAGGTTGGTGGAGAGCTGATCTTTCCAAACAAACCCAACAGTCTTTGTCGCCCCCGGGCTCCAAACGAAGGAGGAACCCCGTGCGGATCAACACGCGATTGCTCGCACTCGCGGCAGTGGTGCTCGGCGCCCTGCTACTGAACCTCTGCGTCCAGCCCGCGCACGCCTATGTCGAGGCGCCGATGAGCCTCGGCTCGATCCTCAACCAGTCCACTAACGTCGTCCTGATGCGCGTCGAAATGGTCAACCGCGAGAAGAATTTCATCATCTATCGCAAGGTGCGCGACATCAAGGGCAAGCATCCGCAGGAGGTCATCAAGCACAATATCGGCCGCGGCGGCCTGCGCGCCAACGAATGGAAGCCGCAGATGGATTGGGCCGAACCCGGCAAGACGGCCGTCTTCTTCCACAACGGCGGCGCCAGCGAAACGTGCATCGGCACGTGGTGGTATCAAGCGTACGGCGGCGGCGAGTGGTGGAACCACAGCCACGGCGAGCCGTTCCTGCTGCGGAGTTTCGCCGGCAGCCCCGAGAAGCTCGCCGCCATCATCACCGAGATGCTCGCCGGCCGCGAGACGGTCGCCCCCTGCATGATCGACGGCAACAAGGAAGATCTCCACCAACGGCGGGCGAAAATCCAGCGGGTGCGCGTGAGCCTGAAACTCCTCGACTACAATCCCAAACGCGATTTCATCGGCTGGGGCGGCGAGGACTTCCGCCGGCTCAACGGCATGCCGGGCTTCACCCACTATTCCGCTCTGACACGGGTGGATCCCGAGGCGCAGGCGATCGCCGCGCTCGACATCGACGGCGACGGCAAGATCGATTTGTGCCTCGTCGGCGGTAGCAAGGTGGTGCTGCTGCAGAACGGCGGCGAATCGCTCAACGAGATCGGGTTGCCCGGCGCTGGCGGTTGCCGAGCCGCCGTGTGGGCCGATTACAACGGCGATGGCCTCCCCGACTTGCTACTAGCGACACCCGGAGGGCCGCGGCTCTACACCAACCTCGGCAAGGGCGCCTTTCGCGATGACAGCCATTTGCTTCCGCAGGGCACGCATGGCGCCGTCACCGCCGCGGCGTGGATCGACCAGGACGGCGACGGCAAGCCTGACATTCTCCTGGCGAACGGCTATCACGGTCTGCGCCTCTATCGCAACGTCTTTAACCCAATGGCACAGGCCAAGGCCCCCGCGCCGTGCTTCGAGGATATTTCCGAGCGCGTCGGTCTGGGTTCGGGCGGAATCGGCAAGGGCCTCAAGGGCGATACGCTCACCGTCTGCGACGTGGACGGCGACGGCCGCCCCGACTTCCTCTATGGGGCCGGCAGTGGCGTGCTGGTGCGGAACACGCCCCAGGGGTTCGTCGAGGTGAAGGAGTCTGGCATTGCCTTCACGCCGGGCAAGGTCGGCCCCATCTTCGGCGATTTCGATAACGATGGCCATGTGGACCTTTTCGTACCGCAAAAGGGCCGATCCTTGCTGTTCAAGAACGATGGCAAGGGCCGTTTCATCGACGTGACCGACAAGGCCGGCGACTTGGCGAAACTTGACGCCTGGGCGACCTGCGCCGCCTGGGGCGACGTGGACAACGACGGCCATCTCGATCTGGTGATTGGCTGTCTGCGCGGGCCGAATCGCTACCTGCGCAATCGCGGCGACGGCACCTTCGAGGACGCGACTGAGCGCATCGGTCTGGGTCAGCGGATCTTCAACAGTCAGGCGGTGTGTCTGGTGGACCTGAACAACGATGGCGTGCTGGACTTCGTCTTCAACAACGAGGGGCAGGAGTCGTGCGTGCTGCTCGGCAGTCCGACGGCGGTGCCGAGACGGACGCCGCTGACAGTGACGGTGGGCGGCTCGCAGGGCGTTGTCGGCAGCTGCGTGCGCGTCCTCGACAAGCAGGGACGGACGCGCGGCGTGCAGGAGATTTCAGGCGGCGATGGGCGTGGGCAGCGGCCGGCGCGAGCGCACTTCGCTCTGGAACCAGGCGTGTACCGGGTGCAGGTGCGATACAGTTCCGGCCTGACGCGTGGTCGCGAGATCACCGTCGCCGAGGCGCCCGTGCGCGGCCTCATCGACGACCAGACGCCCACAATTGAATGAATCTCAGTGTCGTTCTTTCCCGCTTGCGGGCTAGCAGTCTCCCCTGCTAACCCGCAAGCGGGAAAAACAACGTCGCAATAACCCGGGATGGATGGAAACACAATGACACGAGCGTTTCTCGGTTCCTTCGCTATCCTCTGCATGCTCGTGGTTGGCCGCGCCAGCGCGGTCGAGCCGTGGGCCACCTATCGCGGCAACACCGAACGCACCGGCTGTACCGACGGCAAGCCCGGCCCCGCGACGCCCAGGGTACTCTGGGTTTTGAAGTCGAAGGAACACTACATCGCCTCGCCGGTGCCGCACGGCAAGCGCCTTTTCGTCTCCAGTTTGGGCGCCTTTAACCTGGCCCGCTTTGCTTGCCTGGATACCGAGCCGGCCGCCAAAACTCGGACCCTCTGGAGCAAGTCGGCGCCCTATCTCAAGCTGCCGACCGTCAGTTCCCCCGGCATTGCCGACGGGCGACTGGTCTTCGGCGACGGCATGCATCAGACCGACGGCGCCACGCTCCACTGCCTGCAGGCCGAGGGTGGCCTGACGCTCTGGCAACTGCCCCTGCCCGGCAAACTCGTCCACCTCGAAGGCTCGCCGACCATCGTTGACGGCAAGGTCTACCTCGGCGGCGGCGCCGCGGGCGTGCTGTGCGTCGATCTCGACCGCCTCGTCTTCCAGGGCAAGGAGATGAAGGCCGCGGCGATTCAGAAAATCCTCGCGAAACGCTGGCAGGAGTTGGTTGCCAGGTACGAGGAAGACAAGAAGAAGGATCCCGACTTCGCGGTGCCGCCGAGCGAGGATCAGCTGCCGCGCGCCAGCCCGCGGCGCATCTGGCAGCAGGGCGACACCAAATGGCACGTCGATGCCCCGGTGGCGGTGGTCGGCGACCGCGTCCTCGTGGCGACCGCGTTTCTCGACAAGGAGCAGGTCGGCGATCGAGCCATCTACTGTCTGGATAGAGAGAGTGGCAAGGTGCGCTGGCGAGCGCCGCTCAAGATGAACCCGTGGGGCGGGCCATCGGTCGTGGGGAAGCTGGTGGTGGTCGGCGGCAGCACCATCGGCTACGAGCCGGAGGCCCTGCGCGGGGCCAAGGGTGAGGTGGTCGCGCTCGACCTGGAGAGCGGCAAGGTGGCCTGGCGGAAGGAGGTCAAGGGCGGCGTCGTGTCCTCGGTGGCGCTGGCCGATGGCGTGGCGGTGGCAACCGCGACCGACGGCAAGGTGAGGGCCTTCGACCTGACGGACGGCACCTCGCGCTGGAATTACGACGCCGGGGCCGCCTTCTTCGCCCCGCCGGCGTTGACGCGCGGCACGGTCTACGCCGGCGATCTGCGCGGCGTCGTTCACGCCATCGACCTGACGAACGGGGCGAACCGCTGGACGCTCGACCTGGGCAAGCACGCGGAGGTGCTGGCGCCTGGGATGATCTACGGCGGTCCGGTGCTCCAGGACGGGCGGCTCTACGTCGCCACCTGCAACCTGGTCGGCGCCAATGCGGGCCAACCGACCGCCGTTGTCTGTATCGGAGAGAAATAAGCGCAACCAGACGCCAAGCCCACGGGCTGCGACCCGTGGGCTTTTCGTTACTGCAACCGGAGGAATCACCTATGGGCCGCATGACTGGCCTGGTCCTGCTGGCGCTGACTGCAACGGCGGTCTGCTGGGGTCGCTCCGGCGCCGGCGGCGCTAGTGATGGCGTCAGCGTGGACAGAGAGAACCGCCTCATCAAAATCGACGCCCGCATCGCGCCGCGCAAGCTGCCGCACCTGAAAGAGATTTATCCGATCGAGGTCATCGCCTGCTGGCCGCATCCGAAAGGGAAGAAAGCGCACGAGACCGTCGTCACCATCGAGGCCAAACCGAGCGCCGTTCACAAGGCGCTGGTGGATCTCGGCCTGAAACCCGGGACGCCGGTCATGGGCGAAAGCAAGGATCCGCCGCAAGGGCCTGACGTGAGCGTATTCCTGGAAATCACCGGCCCCGACGGCGAACCGCGGCGGGTGTCGATCGACAAAACCCTCGTCGATATGAAGAACGGCAAACCGTTCCCGAAGACGGTCAAATGGCGCTTTACCGGATCGGTGATGAGCCAGCCCGACCCGAACAAGAGCGACAAGGTTTATGGCGCCGATCTGAGCGGCACGCTGATCGCCATTTTCCCGGTGACCGATCAGACCGTGCTGCAGACCAGCCTGACGATGGAGTACGAGAAATTCCTCAAGTTGGAGACGAACCCCAACGTGCTGCCGAAGGAAGGGACGCCGGTCAAACTGGTGATCGCCGTGCCTCGGGCCAAGTAGCAACGTGCCCCCCTCTCCCCTTGCGGGAGAGGGGTTGGGGGTGAGGGGTAAAGCCAAGAAGCACTCCCTTGCTTCACCCCTCACCCCCAACCCCTCTCCCGCAAGGGGAGAGGGGAGAAAGCAGGGACGGGAGTTGACCGTGAAAACCTCATTTATTCCGCTGGCCTTGGTGACCGTCGGCTGTGGGCTGGCCGGCTGCAACAGCCAAAGTGCGGTCGTCGCTCCGGTGTCTGCCCCTGTCGTCCAGCGAACCGCGAGCCATGAGAAGGCCGAACACCGTCCGGCCACAGGCGAGAAGCCGAAAGCGCCGGACGTGCCCTCGCCCTTCGCGGGCGACAAGGGCGCGAAACTGGTGGAGTCGTTGCTCAAACCCTCCGACGAGACGCTCGCCGCCGAGACCCGCAAGGAACGCGCGCAGCGGAGCCTACCCGCCGCGGCCTTTCTCGAACAGCCGCAATTGCCGCTGCCGCCATCGAGCGACCCGGTGGCGCGGCTGCCGGCGAAGCAGACCGGACAGCCGGTGCGGCCGCGCGCGCTGGCGGAGGGACCACCGCTCGATCGCTACCGCGCCGACCCCACGCCTCCACGCCGGCAGGAGTTCGCCACGGCCGGCCCGATCGCGTTGCCCTCGCCTGACCTGCATCAGCCCGTGCCGCTGCCGATCCTGGGCAGACCCCATCCGGATCGAGCGCCGTTGACCGATCCGACAGCCGACGTCAGCGTCGCGGCCGCGCTGGCGGCTCCTGTACCAATCCGGACGAATCCGGCCCCGTTTGTCCGCCTCAACCGGCCCGAACCGTTTGAACACGCCCAGACCGCCCGATTGCGCACGCCGCTTGAGGAAGAACCGGTGCCACCGGTCGCCATTCCCAGGACGCCTCCGAAGTGACCCAACGGAGCGTCAAGTTGGGATAACCTGGCAGATCGCGAGGTTTGGCTCGGGTCAGCCGCCGACCCCGCACCTCTTCCTGACCCCGTTTTTCTCTTGTTTTTTTGTCACCTCGTCGATATTCGATGCGCTCGACGTAAAGTGCGCCGGGGGCGGTCGGGTCACGGAGGGTTGGCAACTTGCCCCACGCCCCGGATAGGTCGAGTGCTTCGTTCCCTTTTTCCACCTTCCGCACATGGCGTCGTACTCGCAGAATCGCTCTCATCCTTGCTGTTTCGTGTTGGCCCTGACCGCGACACTGTTCGCCGGTCAGCGCGT
>DASPXY010001523.1:0-5261 GCA_035637055.1 Gemmataceae bacterium
GCCTAATGCCCGTCAGTTTGCAGAATCCGGATGATTTCGGACAGGTGTTTGGTGGGCTGAGGAGGCGGCTTGGTGCCGGGCTTCTTGGTGGGCCAGCGGGCGCGCGTCGCCTTCTTGACGCGCGGGTACTTGCGTGGCCGCTTGGGCCGCAACTTCTGCCAGCCGACCTCGCGCTGCAACCCCTGCAACCAGTGTTCGTCCGCCACGTCTTGCAGCCGATCCTCCAGCACCTTCAGGCTACTGCGGAACGACAGTCGCACCGCCGCCACCGCCACCGCGCTCTGCCGGGCTGCCTGCAGCATCACCTTCCGCACCAAGTAGTGCCCCACCAACAGCCCGTACAACTCCTGCAGCACCAACGTGGGCTCCTTGGCCCGTAGCAGCGGTTGCTTATTCAGCAACAGCGTCTCCTTGATCTCCGCGAACACCGTTTCTTCTTCCCAACGCCACGGATAGAGCCGCACCGCCTCTTGGGCCGACAGCAGCGCCACGCTCAAGAGCGTGGTCAGGAGACACGCTTCTTCCCCGCAACCCTCCCGCGTGGGGTCGGCGTGCGTGGAGCGGATCACCCGCACCCGCAGGCCCCCGCGCTGGGCCCGCTTGGCGTTGCTCGACGGGTAGATCGTTGACAGCTACGAGCCATCGGGTAACTCCTTCTCGATCGGCAGATCCCGCTGGTGCGCCTTGACGCGGGCCAGCACGTGGCTGCGCCGCTGCCGGACGGCCAGCAGCACCTCGAAGTAGCTCAGCCCGCGGTCCATCAGGACCAACCGTTGCGCTGGCAAGCGGCGCAGCAGGCGCTTGCTCAACGCCTGCTCGCTGGTGTTGTAAGGCCCCATTTCGACATCCGTTATGACATGAGTGCCGACCTCGCAGAGGGCCGACAGCCGCACCTGCGCGAAGGCCCCGACACCATGCTGATTGGTGGCCGAGCCCAGGACGCGGCGGTTGACCGGAGTGTCCGGGGCCTCGAAAACGGAGCCGTCCAAGGCGACGAGCAGCCAGTGGCGGTGGTAGGCGCCGAAGGCGCCGGGCACACTCAGGGGCCGGCAGGTACGGTGGAAGAGCAGTTGCAGGGGGCGGGCACCCAGACGCTGGCGGGCCTGGGTAAAGGCGGAGTCCACCGGCTCGGGGTGGTCGGGGGAGGGATGGAGGTGGCGCCAGACCTTGGGGAGGCTGCGGTCGGGGAACCAGGACTGGGCGATGACCAGCCAGACGACCTCGTGAGCGGGCAGGCGCCGCTGGCGTTGGCTGTCGGTGTCGGTGCGCTGGAGGACGTCGCGGATGGCCTGGCGGGGGAGCAGGAAGTACAACGAGGGGAAGAGGTGGCCGCGGCCCTGCGGGGTGGGCGCGCCGGCGAGTGGCACGGAGGGCTGCAGCGCGGCACCAGGACGCGCCAGGAGTAACGCAACGGGATCGGGCTGGGGTGGTTGGGGACGCAGGATCAAGGTCGGGGCCTCCGAAGGAGCACAGGAGCGTGATACCCTTGTGCTTACGGAAGAGGCCCCGACCTTGCACTGTTGCCGAGATGCCTTTTTTTCCTAACTGACGGGCATTAGGCGTGAGCCCGCCGGTTGAGAACGTATCCTCAACCGGCGGGCTGACGCCGCGCCGCTCGCCGGCTCAATCGACGTACGGATCCGCCCCCAGATCCTTCAGGATTTCCTGCCGCTGCCGCTCGTAGAGCATCAGATCGACGCGCTGCTTGTAATGGCGTTTCTCCACCTTCCGCTGCGCGACCAGGAAAATCTTCCGATACTTGTTCCAGTTCACGTTGCCGCCGCGCTGGCCCTTCGCCTTGAGGGCATTCTGGCGACGCGGTCCTAACGCTTCCAGCAGTTCGTCATCGAGCGCAAGGAAGAACTGGCAACTGCCGGGGTCGCCCTGACGGCCGGCGCGGCCGGCGAGTTGGCGGTCGATACGCCGCGCCTCGTGCCGCTCCGTGCCCAGCACGTGCAGCCCGCCGACCGCCACCACTTGCTTGCGCTCTTCCTTCATGTTCTCGCGCGTTTCGATCTCCTCGACGGTGCGCTTCCACTCCTCGCTCGGCACGTCCGAGCGGGCCGCATACTTGGTGCGCAGCTGTGCCCACGCCAGCGTCTCGGGGTTGCCGCCGAGAATGATGTCGGTGCCGCGGCCGGCCATGTTCGTCGCGATCGTCACCGCCCCCAACCGGCCGGCCTGAGCGACGATGTCCGCTTCCTTGTCCACGTACTCCGGCTTGGCGTTCAACACTTGATGGGCAATGCCCGCCGCACGCAGCCGGGTGCTCAACTTCTCCGACTTATCGACCGAGCGCGTGCCCACCAGCACCGGCCGGCCCAGGGCATGCAACCGTCCAATCTCCGCGGCGACCGCGTCGAACTTGACATCCTCCGTCGGGAAGACCAGGTCCGGCCAGGCTTCGCGGATTACCGGGCGATTGGTCGGCACCGGCACGACCCAGATTTTGTAGACTTTTCGGATCTCCCACCAGTTCTGTGCCGCGGTGCCGGTCATGCCGCACAGCTTCTTGTAGAGGCGGAAATACTTCTGGAAGGTGATTTGGGCCGCGTGGTCCGACGCCTTGGTGACCTGGACGGCTTCCTTCGCCTCGACCGCCTGATGCAGTCCCTCGCGCCAGTGGCGATCGGGCATGCGGCGGCCGGTGAACTCGTCGATAATGACGACCTTGCCGTCCTCGATCATGTAGTGCTGATCGCGGCGGAAGCGGTGGTGCGCCTGGATGGCGCGCTCGACATGCTCATGCAACTTGTCCATCGCGTGTGAGTGCTCGCCGACCGGCGGGTTCGAGTAACGCACCACCTGCTTGCCCTCGTCGGTCAGTTCGACCTTTTGCTTCTTCTCGTCGAGGGTGAAGTGGACATCGCGCTCGAAGTCCTTGCCGAGCTTGTTGGCCCAGTGGTAGACGACCTGCTCCTCCTCGGTGGCCGGCCTGGTCGGGGAGGCGATGATAAGGGGCGTGCGGGCCTCGTCGATGAAGATGTTGTCAGCCTCGTCCACGAGGGCGAAGTGATGCGGCCGCTGCACCTTGGGGTCGAGCGGCTTGTTGTACATCTGGCCGTTGCTGGTCCACGGCGCCCAGAACGGCATGGTCTGGCCCTTGTCGCCGGCGACCTTGAGGCGGTCGCGCAGAAAGTCGAAGCCGAACTCGCTGGCGGTGCCGTAGGTGATGTCGCACTTGTACGCCTTGACGCGATCCTGCTCGCCCATTTGCTGCTGCAAGCAACCGACCGTCACCCCAAGGGCGTTGTAGATCATGCCGGTCCATTCGGCGTCGCGGCGGGCCAGGTAATCGTTGACGGTCGTGACGTGGACGCCCTTGCCGACCAGGGCGTTGAGGGCTGCCGGACAGGTCGCCACGAGGGTCTTGCCCTCGCCGGTCGCGACCTCTGCCAGCCCGCCCTGATGCAGGATGACCCCGGCGCCCAGCTGCACGTCGAACGGCCGCAGCCGCGTCGTCCGCACCGAGGCAACGCACACCAGACCGAACATCTCGGGCAGCAGCTGGTTGAGGGATTCGCCGCCTCGTGCCCGGCCGCGCAACTGCTGACTGCGCTGCCGCAATTCCTCGTCGGAGAGGCGAGTGTATTCGGTCTCCCAGTACCGAATGCGATCGACGTAGAGGGCCGCCCGGGCCAGACGCCGTTTGGACGGGGTGCCGAACAACGCGCGGAGATAGTTGAGCGCGCGGAAGCCCAGCCGGTTGCGCGGCGAGGACTTGCTCGCCTCGCTGACTGCGGCCGGAGGAGTGCTGGTTTCTTGGGAGATCGTGGTCAAGGTAAAACGGGCCCTCGGCTTCAGGATGGCTCAGGATCATCCTGGCAGACAGATCCGAAAGTAACCATCTATCACACTACCAGAAGAATCGGCGGCGCGAAAGAATTTTCTGGGGGAAGAAAAAAAGCCGTCAGCCCACCCCGAACCACCTCTCCCATGGCCGGAGTGAACTGAACGGCTTTGGGGAACAGCGAAAGCAAATACCGGACCGAAACCCATGAAGAATCGATGATCCGTTGTTCCCTCGCCGCACGAGCCACTCACTTCGTGACTTACGAAGATCACCTGTCGCCGGGGTCAAGGACGTTGCCGCCAGCCGAAATCGGCAACGCCCGGAGGACAGGCGGCTTGTGCCTAAAATGTGGGCGAAGCAGGCGAATTTGGGTACTGGTGGAGCGCGGAGCCGCTCTGGTCGGCGAGGCGATTTACTGCACTCCGGCCGACAAGGCGCCGAAGATAATACGGGCTGATTGACCTCGCTTCGGCAAGCGCCTACAATTTGTCAAGTTTGGCTGTGTAGCGAACCCCTGAGATCCCGATGATCCCTTGCCCCCATCTTCCTGTCTGCGGGTGTAGCCCGGCGATCGCCGGGCAGTGACGTGTGGGCCACTGGCGCTCGGCTCGCCGGTCCCCTCCCGGGATCGCCTGAAGATTGCTTCCCCCTCGACCCCATTTCGCGCGACGCCGCCCGACAGCGCGGCGAAAGGAGCACTCCGCATGGCCACGGACATCCGCCTCAAAGAAACCTTGCCCGAGATCACCGAAGCGCTCATCGCCACCTACACCGAGTGCAAATATATCAATCACCTGGGCCACAAGCCCCTGCCCAGCCGCGAAGCGGTCGCCGACATCCTCTGCGACCTGATGGACATCCTCTACCCCGGTTTCGTGCGGCGGCAGAACCTCCATATCGGCAACGTCGAGTACCACGTCGGCGACCTGATCGACGGCCTGCACGACAAGTTGACGCATCAGATCGTGCGTGTGCTGCGCCACGACTATGAGGGGCCGGAGACCGCGGGCATCGATTTCGAGGCCCTGGCTCAGTTGCGGGCCATTGAACTGCTCAAACGCCTGCCGGAACTGCGCTACGTCCTCGAACAGGACGTGCAGGCGGCGTTCGTCGGCGACCCGGCCGCCAAGAACCATTACGAGATCGTCTTTTGCTATCCCGGCCTGGAGGCGATCACGACTTACCGCGTCGCCCACGAGCTATTGCTGCTGGACGTGCCGCTGATCCCGCGCATGATGACCGAACACGCCCATTCCAGGACGGGCATCGACATCCACCCGGGAGCACGGATCGGCCCCGCGTTCTTCATCGACCACGGCACCGGCGTCGTCATCGGCGAAACGTGCGACATCGGCAAGAACGTCAAGTTGTACCAGGGCGTGACGCTCGGGGCGTTGAGCTTCCCGCGCGACGCGGCCGGCAACATCATCCGCGGGATGAAGCGCCACCCGACGCTGGAGGACGAGGT
>DASPXY010001524.1:0-2623 GCA_035637055.1 Gemmataceae bacterium
TCACCACTCACCACTCACCACTCAACTTGCTGAGAGGGACGTGGCGTGATACCCGATACTGGCAAGGGAGTGCGCCAGTCTGACACCGTAACATCCTCCCAGGCCGCCGCGAGTTGGTCACCGCCGGCCAACCGGCTGCCCGGCCCGCACGATGACCTCACGCTGCTCAGCCCCCTCGGGCGAGCCGTCGGTCACGAGGTCTGGGCCGCCTCTTCTGCGCGCCGGCCTGGCAAACTCGTCGTCGTGGAGTTTCTCCCCGAAGCTCTCCCCTTTCCGCAGAACGCAACAGGCTCCCGCCTCATCCTCGATCTGGGCCCCTGGTCCGCCGACGGCTGGCAGCCTCTCGCGCTGGTGACCCTGCTGCCGGCTGCCCTCCCCGGACCTTATGCCCGCTTCGAGCTGCTGAGCTTCATCGGCCTGGGCGGCATGGGCCAGGTGTGGATGGCGGAGTCGCCGGACTATCCCGACATCGCCCTCGCCGTCAAGTTCTTCACGCACCCTGTCTACCGCCGCCATCCGGCCCTGCTGGAGCAATGTCTGCAAGAGGCCAAGGTCGGTATCAGCATCGATAGCCCCTTTGTCGCTCGCACTTATCAGCTACTTGACCTCCGCGCTTACCAGGCGGACGGCTGGCCGCCGGTGGCGCTGGTAATGCCACTCTACGAGCCATCGCTGCAGCGCGTGTTCGATGATCTGCGCAACAGCGGACGCCGTCTGCCGCTGAACCAGGCGGTCGAGTTCGCTCGCAACCTGCTCGACGGCCTGGAGGCGCTGCACTCCGGGCATGGGCTGGTCCATCGCGACGTGAAACCGTCGAACGTGCTGCTGCGGCTGCCGGATGACCGCCCCTATCGGGGGCTGGAATCGCTGGACGGGGCGACCGCCCTGATCTCCGACCTGGGGACACTGTGCCGCAGTGGCGAACGGCCTCTGTTCGCCCTCGGTCAGGATGGTTGGAAAGCGCCGGAATTGTTCCATCCGCCGGGGAGCAACACGCCCGACGGCGACCGCGCCGCTGACCCGGCGGAGGATCTGTACGCCTTCGGTCTGGTGCTGCGCGCCCTGGCTGAGGCGGTGGAGATGGCCCCTGGATCCTCCGAGGCGACCGGTGAGTTCATGCCGCCGACGCAGGTGGAGGAGCCAGACGACGCGGGACTTCGGCGACTGTACCGCATCGCCGACGAACTGACCGATCCCGATCCGGTGCGGCGGTTGGCGGCCCCGGCTGGCCTGCGGGCGCGGTTGTCTCCCTTGCGCGTGCGTGGGGACTCGTCTTGTGGTTCACTCCCGGGCCAGGGCGAGTCGCCTTTCCCGATCCCTCATCTCGATCATTACGAGATCCTCGAACGGCTCGGCCGCGGCGGCATGGGCCTGGTCTACAAGGCGCGGCACCGGCGGCTGCAGCGCCTGGTTGCCCTGAAGGTCATCCGCGGCGTCGAGCACCGCTGGCTGGAGCGTTTCCGCAACGAGGCCACCGCCGTCGCACGTTTGAACCATCCGAACATTGTGCAGATCTACGAGATCGGTGAAGTAGACGGCTGGCCGTTTCTCGTGCTGGAGTATTGCAGTGGCGGCAACCTCGAGGAGAAGGTCGGCGACACCCCGCAGCCCGCTCCCGAGGCGGCTGCGCTAGTGGCGACACTGGCGCGGGCGATGCGCTACGCCCACGGTCTCGGAGTGGTCCACCGCGACCTCAAACCCTCGAACGTGTTGCTGACGGCGGACGGTACGCCGAAGATCGCCGACTTCGGCCTGGCCCGACTGGTGGATGCCGAGGACCGCCTGACGACGCGCTCGGGGGTAATCCTGGGCACGCCGAGTTACATGGCCCCCGAACAGGCCCGCGGCGCCGTGCGGGCCGACGGCCGCCTCGTGGACGTGTACGCGCTGGGGGCGATCCTCTACGAATTGCTCACCGGCCGACCGCCGTTCAAGGGCCTGACGGTACACGACACGATGTTGCAAGTGCTCAGCCAGGAGCCGGTTTCGCCGCGGCGCCTGCAACCCGGCGTGCCGCGCGATCTGGAGACAATCTGTCTGAAATGTCTGGCCAAGGATCCGCGCAAGCGCTACCCCGGTGCCGGCGAACTCGCCGAGGATGCCGAGCGCTTTTTCGGTGGTAAGCCGATCCTGGCGCGGCCGGCCTGGCGCGGGGAGCGCGTTTGGCGCTGGTCGCGCCGTAACCCCGCGCGGGCCGCCGTGGCCATGTTACTGTTGCCCCTGCTCGTCGGCGCTCTCGCGGTTGTGGTCCTGCTCCACTACAGGGTGACTGTGGAGCGCGACCGGGCGCATGCGGACCGGGTCGCCGCGGCCCGCGACGCGGCGGCGCGCGGCGATTGGCGGCGCGCCTTGCCCTGGTACGAGCGGGCGATTGCGGACGACCATTCGGACCGTGAACGTCTGGAAATCGAACGCCTCCCAGGATTTCTCGCGGTGAACGACCGCAAACGACTGCTCGACGAACTAGACCGGCTCGCGGCGCGGCCGCCTCCTGCGGAGGACGCGCCGATTGTGTGGCTGCTCAAGGGGGAACTCGACCTCAGCCGCTTCCCCGATCGAAAGACCGCGCAAGAGTTGATCGACAAGGCAGTCAAGTCCCCCGGAAGGCTCTCAGCTGCCGATC
>DASPXY010001525.1:0-6182 GCA_035637055.1 Gemmataceae bacterium
GATTTTCTCTTGCGTTTGCATGAACTCGCCCTCATTCCGTGCCTGCTGCATTAAGAGTATTCTATCCGCCGCCGGGCAACCACGGAAGTGATACTGATCGAGTTCGGCCTCGCCCGGCGCGCACACTCAGCGCGACGGTGCGCGATGGGAGGGCTCGCGGGATGTGATGAGATCCGATTCGCCGACACTGCATTCTACGCCGGCACAGCAAGCCAGGAAATGGCGAATTTTCCTGCTCTCAAAGGGACGCGACCATCAACGCCTTGCCGAACCCCCCGAAAGGCTCACAGAAGGATCTTCGCGCCCGCTCGCGGGGGCCAGCGATGCAGTTCTCCCTCGCGCCGCGTGGTGGTGGCGATCAGTCGAGTGAAAGAGTTGACCGTGCAGTACAGCGCCAGGAACCGCTCCAGGACGCTCGCGAACAGGAACAGGCCGCTGCCGCTGAAGCGGTCCTCGTCGAACTGAACAGTCACCTCGACGCCCTTGCCAAATGCCTCAACCTCGCGGCGGCTGCGCACCCGGCCGACGATTCGCCGGCTGCTCACACGGACCACGCCGTCGATCATCGAGCGCGTATCGGCCGAGTCGGTGAAATCGTAGAGTTTGAGGATCTCGCGGAGTGCCGATGTCCCTTCCTCGCCTTCCAGGGACAGATGATTGAGCACCAGGTGCGAGATGAGCCGCCAGCGCGCCCCGTGCCGGAACGCAGGCCGCAGGGTGCGCGTCGGCGGCGTCAGGCAGACCAGCGGCGCCAGCGGCCCGCCGCCCTCGCTCAGCTGCATGCGCGGCTGGTCGCCGCCGAACGGCAGGCGGAACGGCAGATCGCGGTTCAGACAGGTGGTCTCGACATCGACGGTCCAGTCCGCCGGCGCCGACGGCTGAAAGCCGAGATCGACGAGGGTCAGGAAGACCTCCGTGCCGAAATCGACCTGGCCCTCCTTGCGTCCGGCGGGTCGGCGCGTCGCGTACCAGAACGCCTGGCGGCCCGCGTCGCCTTCGGCGTGCCGCGTCGAGTAGAACGGCAGGTACTCGACCTCCTCGCCGGACGGGGACGTGGCAGCGACGCGATCGACGCTGTAGACCTCCATCGCCATCGGCCGGCGCACGTCCGGCACGACGCGATATTCCGGCTCGGTATGGGTCAACGGGATCGGCTCGGCGCGCTGGCGGAACAGGTTGACCATCGGCGTGCAGCCGAGGCGGAAGGTATCGTCCGACAGGTTCTGTTCCAGGTCAGCGGACGTGCGGCTCAGGTAGATGAACACTTCGAGGCGATTGCCCACCTGACCGAGAATGCGCTCGTCGAGTCCGGTCAGGTCCACGAACAGGAATTTGCTCGGGAACGCGAAGAACTCCGTCAGCAGCCGATAGCCGGGGAACGAGCGCGCCGGGTACGGCAGCATGCCCTCGTCTGCCTCGAAGCCCACGGGGCGAAGTGCGTCCGCGCCAAGCACGACCGCCGGCGCCCGGTCGGGAGAGCCGGCCAGAGCGACCTCGATCACGTTGTTGAAAAGCAGCTCATACAGGGCGTACACGTGCTGCGGCAGGCCCTTCAAAAAGAAACGCAGGGCGGTCAGGGGCATGGCGGACCACGGCACGGCGGCCGAGCGCGTGCGTAGGACCAGGCGGAGGACGGCCGCCGCCTGCCAGGAGTTCGCCGTCGCCGGCGCGGTGAACGGTGGGCCGGACAGGCTGGCCGACTCCACCTCGATCGGCCAGACCGTGACCGGGTAGGAGGTGCGGAAGCGGCACGGCTCGCCCTGGATCGGCTCGGTTTCGATGGCGGTGCCGGCCGGGATGGTGTAGCCGGTGGTCAATTCGGCCTGGGCGGGGTCAAGGGCGAACTGCAGAATCGCCATCGCCGGCACGGGATGGAGGTAGTGCGGATAGAGCACCCCGAGCATCGCGTCGGTGATCTCGGGGAAGTCGTCTTCCAGCTTGAAGCGTGTGCGAGCATTGAGATAGGCAAAGGCTTCAATGAGACGCGAGACGTGCGGATCTTCGGTGGTATCGGGACCGAGACGGAGGCGGCCAGCGATTTTCGGGTGGGCCTCCGCAAACTCGGCGCCGAGGCGCCGAATGAAAGCCAATTCGCGGTTGTAATAGGGGAGTAGCTCGTCGCTCATCTTTCGGAAGAATGGAGAATGAGGAACAGGGAACGGAGAACGGAGAATGAGCAGAGAGGTCCCCTTCTGCTCATTCTCCGTTCTCCGTTCCCTGTTCCTCATTCTCCATTTCTTCGTCCCTCCGATTAGCTAATCAGCACAGTAGGGCACCCGAGAATGATGTTCCCGCCGTGGCCCGTCGTGTCGCCCAGGCGAGCGGCGGGCTGGCCCTTGATCAACACCTTGAAACTGCCCAGCGCGATCGTGTCGGGCGGTCCGACGCAGGTACACATGTCGCCCACGCGGGCCGCCGGCAACCCGCCGATCAGGACAGGGATGCCGCCCGGCGGCAGGATCGGGCCGCCGACGTGCGGCACAATTCCGGTCACCATCGGGCAGACGTGCATGTCGGTAATTCGCGCCGCGGGCTGGCCCATGGGATTCTCCGAAGCGGTCGCTCAGCGACCCGGCTCTTTCCAGCGATTCGTCCCGTTCCCCACCTCGATGCCCTGAGCGAGACATTTGCGATGCTTGTCGGGGGCTTTCTGCGGTTCGGTCGCGACGGCGGCGAGCAACACCGCACCGACGACACCATGAGCGGTCAAGGTTTCGCCCGGCGGCACGACCGGCGCCTTCGGCGGCGCGAGGCTGCCGCCGCTCCAGAAGGCTGCCATCGCGGTGCAGCCGCCGGGCGTGCCCACGCCGGCGGCTTCCGCGGTGGTCTCGGCGGCGCGGCGATTGGTTTCGCTCGGATCGGCGACCCAGCGCTCCGCCGCCTGCAGGGCAGTGGCCTGCGGCGCCGGCAGGGTGGTACCAAGGCCGGCGCGGACACTCAGGCACGCCCACCACACGGCCTCGCGCTTCGGCAGGGCGTGCGCCAGGAACCGCACCGCGTCCACGTACTGTTGTTTCTCGATCAGCACGTCGAGGTACTGGGGGGGAGTCAGGCCGTCGCGCAGGAGCTTTTTCGCCTCGTCCCCGAGTGGGAACAGCTTGCAGATCTCCACAGCGGTTTTGGCGGTAACTTTTGTCAGGGTGCCGGTGCTCATGCGGTTTCAACCCGCCCCGGCTCGCAGGCCAGGGGAAAAATGGGCGACACGCGAGCAATTATATGAGGACGGTAGCGGCCCTGCTTGCGAATTCTACCGCAAGAGCGCATTGCTGGGCGCGCGCCGGGATGTCGGTCTTGCGGCATGGTACTACCTACAGTATCATTAATGCCGGGCAGGATCTTGCCGACGAGAGGATCTGGGTGGCACCGTCGAGTTCATTCCTCCTTCATCCGGGGTGAGTTAACATGAAGACGAAAGAAGCGAGGATTTTGGAAGCGGCACGCTCGCTGGCAGCATCGGCAGAGACATGGGCCGACCTGTCCAACGCGCTGTTCGACCCCGATGAGGGGCTCGTCGCCAAGGCGTTCCCGACGCGCGCGGAGCGGGAGCAGTTCCTCGCGAGCAAGGAGTATCGGGCGTTGCGCCAACTGCTGGATGCGGTGGAAGACCGGACCGGGCTGGTCGAGGGGGCGACTCCGAAGGAGAAAAGCGGCAAATTCGTGGTTCGCCTGCCGAAGTCGTTACATGCCGCCCTCGAAGCGGAAGCGGTGGAGGAGGGCGTGAGCCTGAATCAGCTCGTTGTGACGAAGTTGGCGCTGCAGGTGTCCCAGCTGGTGGCAACGCGGACGAGTGGCCGCGCCGGCAAGGCAGGCGGCCGGAAGAGGTGACCGGGCTGCTCCGCGCTTGCGAGGGAAATCGGTTGTTTCGGGAGCGAATGTCAACTTCGAGAAGGGAACAGCCATGCCCGCAGCGGTCAAGATCAAAGCCGCTAAGTACGGCAGCGCCATTGGCCGGCTCCTGGAGCGTGGCGGTGCGTTTCAGACTCGACACGAGCGCACACTGATCGTCAATGCTGAGCAGAAGAAAGCCCTGGAAGAAGCCGACTTCGTCGAGACCAACGGATTGCAGGAAGGGTCCGGCAAGGAACATGGCCACGAAAAAGACGCCGGCTGACAAGGTCCGCAAGCGACTCGACGGCTTGAGCGCTGCGATTGCGGACGATCTTCGCCTCCCCAGTCTCGAAGAAAACCGCCTGGAAGGTGACGCCTATCTCTTTCGCCTCGTGCTCCCGTTGTTCAATGCCAAGCCCCAGAGAACAGAGATCTGTTCGAGGAGGGCAAATAGGGGTTTTTAGCCGAAAAGCTGATTGAACGTCGCGGGATCGATCTGATAAATTCGCTCTGCAAATTCGTTTACGTAGAACATGTCGGGTGGAAACCGCTGTGCCCGGACACGGATCTTGAAATCGGGTTCGTCCGGATTTGTCTCAAAAAGGACCAGACCGATCCCAAAGAGCATGCAGAGCGCTTCGAGCCGACTGTAATCTTCCTCGGAAACTGAGTTCGGCATGACAATGTACGACTTCGCCGAGAAGAGCCGATACGCCGCCGCTTGCCCGAACGCGACTACGGGCTGTTGCGGGTCAATCTTGATCTCCGCCGAGATGATCTCCAGATCGAACTTGATGCGGTGAGAGGCCAGAGCCTTGTACACGCCGATCACGTCGGGCGTGCCCCATTTCTTCTGGAGCCCGGCGCCGCCGAGCGGAATCGCGACAGTGGCCTCGTCCAGTTCGTTCTTCAGCCAATCGGCGAAAGGTTCGTAGAAATCTTCTTCTTTGATCTTGACGGGTGGCAAGACAGGCGAGGGAACAGCCACGACTCCCCTCAGTGAAGTGATAGGCAGGAACAGACCGCGACTTGGCTTTGTGATTTCGTTGGAAAGCGCGTGGCGAGGTCCACGACAGCGGTACCGATCGTGTTTTTCGGCGTTTCGGGGCTTTCCGTCGAGATTCGTCGGACCAACTCGCTGTAACGGATACCACCTGGGTTTTCCGCGACGATCTTCTTCGCGAGGGCCTGGATGTCTTTCACCGAGAGCTTCGCCATGGGCGCTCCTTGCACATCATCGTGAGTCATTTGTCTGGTGGGAGGAGGGCTCGCGGAAGATCGGGGTTCGCCAGAGGCGCCGTGAGAGCACGACCATCAACTGTTGGCATCCTTTGGCGGCTTCTTCGCCTGCTGTTCCGACAAGGCCTGCCATTGCCGGATCTTGTCGCGGTCGGCATCCAGCAGTTTCCGCACGGCCGGATGCACCGGCCCCAAGGGCAGATCGCTCGGACCGTCGATGTAGAGGGTGATCACGTCCCGGCTGTCCGAACTGCCATTCGGATCGGAAAACGGTGAAGGCGGTGAATTCATGATGAGCTACTCTCCTGAGCCCCTACGAAAAAGCGCCGCAGAGCGAGACACTCGCCCTCGACAATCAAGGTCGCCTGATAAGATCCTGTCACAGGGAAGGAGCAACGGCGGACACGAATCAGGCAACGGATTTGCTGGAGCGGACCCTGAAACTGGATCTCAAACTGCTTGCGGTAGATCGACTCCTCTGTGTCCAGGCGAACGATCTCCAGTTCCGCTGGCATGGTGCCGAGACCGTCCGTGAGCAGGACAAAAACGCCAAAGGTCTGCGGTTCGCCCACTCGTCCATCGAGGACGAGGTGGCTGAAACTGTTGACCAGGGTAACATTTGCTGTCCGATCATCCACGATCAGTTGCTCGCACAGCAGCAGGGCGACAGCGATCGGGCGTTGCTTCATGGACGTCTCCGTCCGCACCATTCGATTCTACCATGTCGATGCTGCCGAAGCATACCGTCTCCAGCAAAGCCAGCGAGGACCATTCCTACGGTTGGGGTCAGCTGCCGAGATCCTCCAGGCCATCGCGGCGCAGGCCCTCCAGGACGCGACGGTTCACCTCCGCGCCCTGCAGCATGTCGGCGCTGGTGAAGTTCGTCGCCTCGACCGGCTTGAGAGTCGCCACGCCCGCCTGCCCGGCCACCTCCCGCGCCACCTGATCGCACTCGCGCGGCGTCAGGTCGGCGAACGCCAGGCGCAGGTTCGGCAACTGGCGAATGAAATGCTCTTCCTCCCACTCGCTGAGCAGTTCGTGCAGGCTCCGCAGCACGTCGGGTACCTGCCAGAGCGCGCTGCGCGTCGTCCGCAACAGACCGCGCAGGAAACGCG
>DASPXY010001526.1:0-3653 GCA_035637055.1 Gemmataceae bacterium
TTGTTGTGCAGTTGCTTGGCGGCCAGCAGGAACCAGGGGCGTTGGGCTGGATCATCCTTTTGGCTCTCCACTGAGGCTCTCAGGGCCTGCCATGCTTCCGTCGCCTCGTCGGGATTCTCTTCGCTCAGCGCCTTGAGCGCCTTGGCCGCCTGTGCCTCTGGGCCATCCTTCGCGAGTTTGTCCTCTGCCATTTTCTGGCGAACGGCATCCGGCAGCTTGTCCACCTCCTGAAGCCGTTTCAGTCGCTGGGCGGCGAGGAGGCTGTAGCCGAGTTTTTCGCCATCGTCCGACTGTTTGTATTTCCCGAACTTCTCCCATAGCTCCTTTGCCTTGACGAGATCGCCCTCGTCTTCCTGCGTGACCGCATCGCGGCCCTGCTGTTCGTCCTCATCAACTCCCCGTGTTTCCTTCTTGCGGAGGCGTGTCATGAGGTTGTACTCGACCCGGTCGCGCCAGATATCGTCGTGCCACTTCCGAATCGTCTTCGCCTTGTCGTCGTCCTGCTTCGGGTAGGAGTGCAGGAAGTCCTTGATCGGGCCTTCCAGGGCTTTGATCCGCTCGTCGAGGTCGGCGCTCGTCGCATTCTTGCTCGCGAGTTGATAGAGCGCGTCCGCGCTGGGCCGCTTGAGGAACACCTGATAGAAGACGACCAGGACCACCACCAGCGCGGCCGCGTAGATGATCCCCTTGAACCAGAGTTGTTGATAAAACGGCGCCGCCTTCTTCTTTTTCTTCTTCTTGCCGAGCAGGGCGCGGGCCGCTTCCTTGTCCTCCTCGTCGAGCCGCTTGCGTTCCGTCAGCGGTTTCTTCAGGGTGTCGATGCCGGCGCTCTGCTGCGCCTCCACCTTCTCCTTGATGCGGCTCAGCGCCTCGCCGACAGCGGCGGCGTCGTAGGGACGCTGCTCCGGCTTTTTCTCCAGGAGCTGGCACACGAGGTTATCGAGCCAGACCGGGATCTCCAGCACCAGGTGGGCAGGACGTTTGAACGTGCCCTTGACGTGCTGCATGAACATATCCATGGCGCTTTCGGCCACGAACGGCTTCTTGCCGGTGAGCAGTTCATAAAACATCACGCCGAGCGAATAGAGGTCCGACTTGCCTGTCAACTCGCGCTCGCCGCGGCACTGCTCCGGCGACATGTACGCCGCGGTTCCCACCGTGCAGTTGGCACTGGTCAGGGCGGTCGCGTCGGTGTCCTTGGCGATGCCGAAGTCGGTCAACTTGAGAGTGCCGTCGGGCAGGACCATGATGTTCGACGGCTTGAGGTCGCGGTGGATGATGCCCTTGTCGTGGGCATGCTTGAGGGCGGAACACAACTGCTGGCCGAGGGTGACCACTTCCTCCCAGCTGATGCGGCCGCGGCGGCCCATAACGCGATCCAGCGATTCGCCCTCGACATACTCCATCGCGTAGAAGGGCGTACCGGCGAAGTTGCCGGCATCGACGAGGCGGACGATGTTGGGGTGGCGCAGTTGCTTGAGGATGGACGCCTCACGCCTGAAGCGATCCATGGCCGTCTTGTTGCTGGCCAGGCCAGGCGCAACGATCTTGATGGCGACATGGTCCCCGGTTGCGGTGTTCCGCGCCCGGTAGACGGCGCCCATGGCGCCGGCGCCGAGTTCCTTGTCGATGGCGTACTTCCCGATTTTCTTGCCCACCAACATCGGCAGAACTCCAGCATAAGTTGAACCACAGAGGCACAGAGAATGAAGAACGGAGAACGGAGAACGGAGAACCGAGAATGAAGAAGGGAGAGGCCCCTCTCGCTCCTACTTCATTCCCCATTCTCGGTTCTCGGTTCTCGGTTCTTCATTCTCTTCTCTCTTGTGGTCTTCTCTGTGTCTCTGTGGTTCAAAATCTACTTCAACCAACGGGCGGCGTCGCGGGCGAAATAGGTCAGGATCATGTCGGCACCGGCGCGCTTGATGCTCGTGAGGATTTCCAGGGCGACCCGTTGCTCGTCGATCCAGCCCTTTTGCGCCGCGGCCTTGACCATCGCGAATTCGCCGCTGACATTGTACGCCGCCAACGGCACGCCGAAACGCTCCTTGACGCGGCGAATAATATCCAGATAAGCGAGAGCCGGTTTGACCATGATAATGTCGGCGCCCTCTTCGAGATCGAGGGCGACCTCGCGCAATGCCTCATCGCCGTTGGCGGGGTCCATCTGGTAGCCGCTGCGGTCGCCGAATTGCGGCGGCGACTCGGCGGCGTCGCGGAATGGCCCATAGAAGCCGGAGGCGTACTTGGCGGCGTAGCTCATGATCGGCAGCCAGCGAAAGCCCGCCTCGTCGAGACCGGCGCGGATCGCCCCAACCATGCCGTCGAGCATGCCGCTCGGCGCCACCATGTCGGCTCCCGCGCGAGCGTGGCTGACACATTGCCGCGCCAGCAGTGGGAGTGTCGCGTCGTTATCGACGTCGCGTTTCCCGCCGTACTCGCTCAGCACGCCGCAATGGCCGTGGTCGGTATACTCACAAAAGCACTCGTCGGTAATCAGCAGCGCGTCCTTGTGGGCGGCGCGGACGGCGCGTAGGGCTTGCTGCACGATGCCCTCGTCGGTCCAGGCGCTGGAGCCGGTTGCGTCCTTCGCTTCGGGGATGCCGAAGAAGATGAACGCCCCGATGCCGAGATCGACGGCGGCGCCGACCTCATCGACGAGCCGATCCACACTGAGCTGATAGTTGCCCGGCATCGAGGCGATTTCCTTGCGGACGTTGCGGCCGGGGCGGACGAACAGCGGCAGGATGAAGTCGTTGACGGTCAGCGTCGTCTCGCGGACCAGGCCGCGGACGACGGGATGATGGCGGAGACGACGGAGTCGATTTGTGGGAAACATGGGAATACCTCGACGGCCTGTCTTCCCGCTTGCGGGTTAGCGGGAGCGCCAGGCACCCTGCGCTAACCCGCAAGCGGGCGAACAGGAACGATCCTTATCGGCTGGCGTACACGGCGTTGGCCGCCGCGACGCCGGCGCCCGACATGAACTTTAACCCCTGACTTTGTAAGCACTGCTCCAGCGCCGCCAGAAACAGCAGGACGACCGCCGGTTTCGCATTGAACCCCATCAGCCCAATCCGCCACGCTTTCCCCTTGAACTCGCCGAGTCCACCACCAATTTCGATCCCGAATGTGCTGAGCAGTTGCTTGCGCACGGCCAGGTCATCGACGCCTGCGGGGATGCGCACCGCGTTGAGTTGCGGCAGCTGATGGCCCTCCGCCGCGGTGTAGGTCAGGCCCAGAGCTATCAGTCCTGCCTTCAGCGCCTTGTGGTTGCGCTGGTGGCGCGCCCAGCGATTCTCTAACCCCTCTTCCAGTACGAGGCGGAGTCCCTCGCGGATCGCATACGACAGGCTCGCCGACGCCGTGTGATGATACATGCGCTCCTCGCCCCAGTAACGTCGCAGCAGCGTCATGTCGAGATACCAGCTCTGCACCTTGCTCTTGCGGCGTTCGATGGCCTCGACTGCACGCGGGCTGAACGACACCGGCGACAGGCCCGGCGGGCAGCTCAGCCCCTTCTGCGTGCAGCTATAGGCGGCATCTATACCCCATGCGTCGAGAGCGACCGGGACGCAGCCGAGGGAGGTCACAGTATCGACGACCAGCAGCGTGTCGAACTCGTGGCAGAGTGCCCCCAGTCCTTCGATCGG
>DASPXY010001527.1:0-3684 GCA_035637055.1 Gemmataceae bacterium
GCAGCCTCGAAGCGGATGGTTGAATTTCCAGGCAGGTTCATGTTCGGTACGCAGCGGGGGCCATCGAGTCCCCCAGCGCGAGCCGGTTACCGGGCCTCCGCCGGCACTCGATCTGGGGACAGCTGGCCCGCGTGCATCTCCGCGCCTTCCTTGACGAAGGAATGTCCCGTGAGCAGGCCGAGCTTGAACCAGCCCATCGCCAGGACGCCCAGGGCGAAGATGGTGTCGCCCGGGACGCGCAGCCAGCGGAGCGTGTTCATGGTCGGAGTTTGCAGGAACTCGGCGCTGCGGGCGTACCACATGTCTCAAACCAGGTGGTGGGCACACTTGGTGTGACCACAGGTCGGGGAGACCCGCGCCCGCGGCACGCCGAGGCGCTCGGCAAGGTCGTTCGCCAGTTGCAGGAAGCGCTCGTGGGTGCCTTCGCCCATCTCGATCTTCTCGACCGCTCCGAAGCGCTGCGCCAGTGACTCGGCGTCCGTGCCGCTCAGGATCCCCGCCGCCATCGGGAACAGGCACTGGTCCTCCTTGCGGATGTGCTCGCGGAGTAACTCGATGTAGGCCCGCGCGTGCCGCACGAAGTCGCGGGGTGCGGCCCGTTCGACGGCCTCCGCCATCGCGGCAACGAGCCCGCGCCCTTCCTCGTGCTCGTGCAGCATCACCCCCGTCGGCCCGCCCTGGCGGTTGAACCCGCGCGCCTCCAGCAGCGGGAAGAGGTGCCCCTCCTCCTTGCCGTGGTGGCAGCGGTCGGCGAAGTTGCGGAAAAACTCGAGTGCCTGCAGGGCGGAGGCCCCGTCGAACCTCTCCCCGGCCTCGCAGCGGTCGGCCAGCTTCTCCAGGCAGTTCAGCACCTGTTCGATGACCCGGTGCTCGTCCATCAAGATGTCGGTCGCTTTCATGGGTGGTTCTCCACAGGCCCGCCCGCAGGCAGGCCGTCGCTCAAGAGACAGAAACGATCGGTAGTGAGGGTAATTTCGACGTCCCTGCGGCACAGGCATTGTTGAGGGCCGCGAGCACTGCCGCTGGCTCGCGGCCGAGTTGGCGGCACGCCTGGCCGATACTCACGTGGCGGGCGACCAGCTTGCGGAGTAGCGGATTAGCGAGCGGCCGGAACCCCAGGGCGAGGAACGTCTCCAACAACTCGGGGTGGTGCGTGAGCACTTCGCCGACGGTGTGCCCGACTTCGATGGGCGTGCCGGGAACGTAGGGCGGCGTCGCGGAACGGCAGTATCGCGCCCGGCCGGCCATGACCGCCCACAGGTGGACACCCCACAGGGCGAGGCCGCTGACTTCCAGCAGGCCGCTGACTCCGGCCAACGGGAAGGCGTGCGGGGTGAAGTCCGTCAACGTCTGGGCGACGACGCGCAGCGTGCAGCCGGCGTTCAGCAGGAGGAACGGCACCCAGAGCGTCGTCAGGCGGTGAATGTCCACGCCATTGAGCGTCGGCACAACCCGAGCCGCAACGCCGACGATCATCAGGCTGATGAAGCCGACAGTGATCGCGTGACGGATCGCGCCGTAATAAGCATGGGAGAAGCCGAGGGCTGCCGCCTCGCTGGAGGGAGCCACCTGCGGCAGCACGAGGAACTGGTACGCGGGGAGCAGCACGAGCATCGCCAGCGAGACCAGCAGCCAGGTGTAGGCGGCCCGGAGGAATTTGAGGCTGCGGTCCGCCTCGGCCGCCTGACCGAACACCCGCCAGTTCCACAGCAGCGCCACGACGGTCCCGGTCAGGAGAAGGGCGGCGGCGTACCAGAGTCCGGCCCAGGCCCCGTCCGCGTCGCGCAGGAGCACAAGCCCCGCGATCTCACCCGCCACCGCGATGTTCAGGCAGACCAGGGCCGCCAGGCTCAAGCGCCGGCTCGGGGCCGGGAAGCCGTAGACGTGGTGCAGGAGGCGCTGGCTGACGCCCAGGATCATGAGCAGGGCGAAGCCGTGGATCTGCGCATCGCGGATCGCCCCCTGCCAGGTCGCGACCAGAGCCAGCAGTTCCTCGCGATTTGCCGCCGCCAACGTCGCGGCCAGGTAGACCGCCTCCGCGACGGCCTGAACGACGAACCAGCCCAGCGCGGAAAGGACGTAGTAATCGTAGAAGGCCAGCCCTTTGCCAGCCGCGCGCCACGTCGCCAGGATGACCCAGACGAACAGCGCGATGGCGGCTACCTCCAGCCAGGCGGAGGCGACGGCGACGGGGCCTGCCCAGGGGAAGGCGTCGGCCAGTGGCTCGGCGATCGAGCGGCCGACGAGGCCCGCCAGCATCAGTCCCAGGCTGGCCCAGGCCAGGCGGGGAAAGGCCAACTCAGTGTGCTTGAAGCGCGGGAACGCCTGGTAGGCGAAGCCCATAACGAACAGGCCGACCCAGCCGAAGATCTGGGCATGGCCGTGGGCGTTGACCTCGTGTAGCCCGGCAGAGGTGAAACGGCCGGTCAGGGCGATGCGCAGCAACAGGTACGCGCCCCAGACGGCGCCGAGCGTCAACACCACGGCGATGCCGGCCTTGAAGAACGGGCGGTAGATCGCATCCGCGAGCCGGGCTGACCCGTCCGCCCCCGAGGTGTCCGCAGAGGGCTCCGGTCGGCGGGCGAGTCGCTCCCGGACCTCGCAGAGGAGCTGTTCGATCGGCACGTCGTGGGCCCTGGCGAAGAAACCCAGCGACTCGGCCGGCCCCCGCTCGCCTCCGCAGCCGCGCAACCCGTAGCGATCAAGCACGGCCCGAGCTTCGGGGGCCAGGCGCAGCAGGTCGGGAATCTGTACCGACTCGTCAATCCAGGCGGCGGACGTGGTCATGACAGCAACCCTCGAAATAAGCGAATCACATCTGATTATCTGATTAAGGGCAAAAAACTCACGGCGTTGCCAGGGTCGGCTCCCCCTTCGCGACAAGCTCCGCGAGGGTCGTCCGTTGGAGCATCCGGAGGTAGGCGTCGCGGACGGCCTTCCACCGATCGTGGATGGCACAGGAGTTGGTCTCCGAGCACTCGGGCCGGCCGAGGATGCAGCCCGACCACCGGCTGACGTGCTCGATCGGTTCGACCACGTCGAGAAGCGACAGGTGCTTCGGGTCGCGGACCAGCCGGAAACCGCCGCCCAGCCCTTTCTGCGACTCGACCAACCCCTTCTCAGCGAGGGTCTTCAGCAGTTTGCTGAGGTAGTTTGGCGGGGCGCCGATGTCCTGGGCGATTCGCGCGGCCCCGGCGTAGGTTCCCGTAGGTAGTTTGGCCAGGGCTACCATCGCCCGCACCGCATGAAGACCAGTCTTGCTCAGCATGGCGACCTCTTCAATGATAATCGCATGTCGTTATCTCATTTTACCGCCAGCCGCCGGATTGTCAAGACCTACCCGATTCATGAAACTGCGGAAAGCGATTGTCTTCGTCTCGCGGTCAAGTCCGCTCGAACGGTTCTGTTGTCAGGAGGCAGAGAGCGCAGGCGCAAGTGTCCGGTGCTCTGGTCCTGCCTCCTCTCGGTGGCGGTGGAGCGCCTGACTTCTCCACGCTCCGGAAATGGGAGCAGTGGGGAGGCGGCCCCCGCTCGAGGCGTTGCAGCACAAGCAGATCCGCGAGTTCTTGGACTGGGTCCATGAGCGTGCCCTCGCCCACGAAGGGACGACCCCCGGTCGCACGGCGAACAAGGCCCGCGAACACCTGCGCGCCGTCCTTTCCTGGGCGTGGGAACAGGAACCGA
>DASPXY010001528.1:0-4643 GCA_035637055.1 Gemmataceae bacterium
CAGCGCGCCGAGGGCTGCAATCGCCCGCTGGCGCTCTTCCTTGCTGTCACTCTGAAGCAGCCGGGCCCATTCGGACAGGCGTTTACCATCGTAGACCAGTTCCGGAGGCGGTCCAGCGCTGAGGGAGACCGCAAAAAGGGCAAAAATGGCCAGGCACAGAATCCAGGCGAAACGATGACGGTCCATGATCGATCCCCATTTCCAGGTTGGGCCAGGGTTCTTTTTGGTATACGAACCGGCATGACCCCGACTACAATTCCCGCTGTCGCCCGTCGTGGAAGTCAAGGAGACCTCGATGAACGTCATCTCTCTCCGCCCCTTGTTGGCGCTGTCCGTGTCCCTGATTCTGGCCCTGCCAGCGACCGCCGCCGACTGGCCGCACTGGCTCGGTCCCAACGGCAACGGCTCGTCGCCGGAAACCGGCCTGCTGACGGCACTGCCCGCCAAGGGCCCCAAAATCCTCTGGAAAGTGCCTGGCGGCGAGGGCTACTCCGCGGTCGCGGTCGTCGGCGGCCGGGCGATCACCCTCGCGCAGCGCGACGGCGGCGAGTTCGTCCTGGCCCTCGACGCGGCCAATGGCAAGGAACTGTGGACGACGAAGATCGCCGGTGTCTTCAAGAACATGTTCGGCAACGGCCCGCGCAGCACACCCGCCATCGAGGGCAAATTCGTCTACGCCACGTCGGTCAGCGGGCCGGTCGTCTGCCTGGAGGCAGACTCCGGCAAGATTGTCTGGCAGCGCGACATCCTGAAGGAGTTCGGCGCCAAGAACATCACCTGGGGCCTGGCGGCGTCTCCCCTGGTCGAAGGGAACATGGTGCTGGTGATCCCCGGCGCGAAGGGCGCCGGCGTTGCCGCTCTGGACAAACGCGATGGCAAGACGATCTGGAAGAGCACCGACAACAAGGCGTCGTACGCCTCGCCGGTCGCGGTGACAGTGGGCGGTCAGCGGCAAATTCTCTTTTTCACGGCGCCCGGCCTGCTGGCGGTCAAGGCCGACGACGGCAAGGAACTCTGGCGCGTGCCGTGGGAAACCGAGTACGACGTTAACATCTGCACGCCGCTCATCATCGGCAACAAGCTGTTCGTGGCCTCGGGCGAGCAGGTCGGCAGCACGCTGTTCGAGCTGAACGCTCAAGGGCCGCCAAAGGTCGTCTGGGAGAGCAAGGGGAAAAAGGGCGTGATGACGACTTACTGGGCCAATGCCGTCCACCACGACGGCTACCTGTACGGCCTGTCCGGCGAGTTCGACAAGGTAATCGATCTCAATTGTGTCGAACTGGCGACCGGCAAGCTCATGTGGTCGCAGAAGAAGTTCGGCAAGGCGGCTGTCACGCTCGCCCAGGGGCAACTCTTCACGATGACCAAGACGGGCGACCTGGTGCTGATCCACTGCAATCCGAAGGGCTACCTGGAGCGTGGGCGGGTGCGGTTGCTGGGCGACAATCGCACCGTGCCGACGCTGGCGAACCGGCGGCTGTACCTGCGCGATTTGCAGCACATCTATTGCCTCGATGTCGCCGCCTCGCAGTGAGGTTGGTGGAGGCCACAAGCCCGGTTGGAGCGCTGATGACAACGGCTCGCGCGAGCGGTTGGACTTGGTTGTACGCCTTCCTCGGCGTTGGCTTGTTGGCGCCGACGCTGCCGGCTCAGGGCCTGGAGTACGTGAAGGTACACTACACCAAGACCGAGCATCAGATCCCCATGCGCGACGGCGTTCGCCTGTTCACGGCGATCTATGCTCCCAAGGACAAGAGCCGACAGTATCCCATTCTGATCACTCGTACTCAGTCCGGCATCCAGCCGTACGGCGCCGAGCAGTATCACGCGAACCTGGGCCCGTCGCCGCTCTTTGGCAAGGAAGGCTACATCTTCGTCTACCAGGACATCCGCGGCCGCTGGATGTCGGAGGGCACGTTCGTCCGCATGCGGCCTCATAACCCCGCCAGGGGCCCGAAAGACGTCGATGAAAGCAGCGATACCTACGACACGATCGACTGGCTGCTCAAGAATGTCCAGGGCCACAATGGCAAGGTGGGCCACTACGGCACCTCGTACCGCGGCTGGCTCGTGGCGGCCGGGATGATCGACGCTCACCCGGCCTTACGCGCCGCCTCCCCACAGGCCCCCGTCATGGACACGTTCATCGGCGATGACTGGCGCCACAACGGGGCCCTGTTCCTGCCTCACGCCTTCTATTATGCACACCGAATCGGCACACCACGGGCCGAACCAACCAGGGAGCCGTTCTATCCCAAGCCCAACTATGGGACGCCGGACGGCTACGACTTCTTCCTGCGCCTTGGCTCGATCGCCAACATTGACGCGAAATACTTCAAGGGCCGGAATCAGCTCTGGAACGACCTGATGACCCACCCGACGTATGACGCCTTCTGGCAGGCCCGCAACCTCCGGCCGCACCTCAAGAAGATCAAGCCCGCCCTCCTGACCGTGGGCGGCTGGTTCGATGCCGAGAACCTGTTCGGCGTCCTGGAAGCGAACCGCTGCTTGGAAGCGGACCGCGCGAACAATGTCCTGGTCATGGGCCCCTGGATCCACGGTGGCTGGAACAGCGGCACGGGCTCCTCGCTCGGTCACCTCACGTTCGGAGCGAAGACCGCCGAGTTCTACCGCGACAAGGTGGAACTGCCGTTCTTCAACTTCCACCTCAAGGGAAAGGGAGAGTTGAAGCTCCCCAAGGCGCTCGTATTCGAGACGGGCACGAACCGATGGCGCGAGTACGCGAGTTGGCCGCCGCAGGGCACCAGGCCGCTCACGCTGTATTTCCACCCGGCCGGCGGACTCGCCCACGAGCCGCCCGGTCCAGCTGCGGAGGCGTTCGACGAGTACGTCAGCGACCCGGCTAGACCGGTGCCGCACCTCGACAAACTCGGCACGCTCATGTTGCCGGAATACATGTGCGCTGACCAGCGCTTCGCCGCCCGCCGGCCCGACGTTCTCGTTTATGAGAGTAAAACCCTCTCCAAAGCAATCACATTCGCCGGACCGATCGCGGTCGAACTCCACGTCTCGACCACCGGCACCGATTCGGACTGGATCGTCAAGTTGATCGACGTCTATCCCAACGACTACCCCGACCCGAGCCCGAACCCGGCCGGTGTGAGGATGGGCGGTTACCAGCAGTTGGTGCGGGGCGAAGTGATGCGGGGCCGGTTCCGCAGCAGTTTTACACAACCCGAGCCCTTTGCGCCGGGCAAACCCGCGACCGTCACCTTCAAGCTGCCCGACGTGTGCCACACGTTCCGCCCCGGTCACAAGATCATGGTGCAGGTCCACAGCAGCTGGTTCCCGCTCGTGGAGCGCAATCCACAGACGTTTGTGGACATTGCCCGAGCGCGGGAAGCTGACTTCCGGAAGGCGACGCAGCGCGTTTACCGATCGAAGGAGATGCCATCACGACTCGTTGCCCAGGCGCTGCAGTGAAGCAGGAGCGGCACCTGCTGGACGCGAATCTGAAGCAGCACTGTGCAGCAACTCAACTGCCGCCGACACGTCACGCTTCACCCAGCAGCGCCGGCACCTTCTCGCGCAACAGTGCCATCTCCTGGTGCGTCTCGCCCAGGTACGCCAGCAGGCGCAGGTCGTCCAGGCCGACCGTGCCGCCGCGCAGCAGCCAGGCGCGGATGCGGAACAGCTTGTACAATTTCACCAATTTGCGATCGCTGACGAAGATGCGATCGTCGCGCACGAGCGTTTTCACCAGTCGCTGGAATTCGCGGAACACCTCCGCCGGGAAGAACTGGTCGCGGTCGGTGTGCTCCTCATTCTTGCCCGAGCGCTGTTTGCGTCCGAACAGCAGTGTCAGGTAGCGGTGCGCCTTGACGATGTCCTCCAGCGAGCAGTGCCCTTCCACCCACGGCTTCTGGTTCAGGTTGCGATACACCTCCGACTGCAAACCGGAGTCGATCAGTTCGGTGAAGTGGTGCTCCTGCACGGAGCGGCTCTCGATTTTGAGCACAAAGCGATCCTTCAAGGCGGCGAGTTCGCCTTGCTCGGGCACCTCGTTGGTGGCGGCGAACAGCACGCGCAGCCGCACCGGCTGCGGCACGCCGTCCTGGTAGAACTTGCGCTCGTTGATGATCGTAAGCAGGATATTGAGGATCGCCGAATTCGACTTAAAGATCTCGTCGAGGAACGCCAGGCGCGCCGTCGGCAGCTTGCCCTGTTCGCGGCGGATGTAGCGGCCCTCGCGCAGCAGGCTGATGTCGATGGGGCCGATGATCTCCGACGGCTCGGTAAAGCGCGTCAGCATGTACTCGAAGTAGTCGTCCTCACCCAAGCCGAGGGCGTCCTTGAACTTGAGGACGAGGTCGGACTTGGCGGTGCCCGGCAGTCCGACAAGCAGCAGCGGTTCCTGAGCGATGGCCGCGATCAGCATCAGGTCGATGATATCCTGTTTGTCGACGAAGAAGCGGCCGAGGGAAGTGCGGAAGTGGTTGAGCCGCTTACGCAGTTCCTCCGCCTCGCCCTGCAGTTGCTGGAGGGTCAGTTCTTCGGGGTTGTTATTGGTCGCCACGGGGGCGGTCTTCGTTGCCATTGCGTTGATATTCTCCTTGCAGAGTCACACAAAATCATGAAGCACAAAATCATGAAAACAGAACAGAGAAGAGAAGCCGATCCCC
>DASPXY010001529.1:0-5703 GCA_035637055.1 Gemmataceae bacterium
TGGGCCGAAGAGCAGGCGAGCCGCCTTCGTGGTGCAGGCGGCCCGCCTGCATGGGCCGAAGAGCAGGCGAGCCGCCTGCACCACGGGGGGCCCGCTCACTTCCCCTTGCCGCGCAGGTAGCGGTCGAACCAGGCCAGATCCCACTCCAGTTTCGCCCGCCGGTTGCGGTATTTCGTCAGCCCGTGCCCCTCGCCCGGATAGACGAGCAATTCGGTCGGCACGTTCGTGTACTCTTTCAGCACGCGATACAGCATGCGGCTGTGTCCCGGCGGACAGCGCTCGTCATTGCCGCCGACGTGGATCAGCGTCGGTGTGCGGATATCCTGGAGCTTATAAGTTGACGAAGCCTTCTGGTACTTCGCGGCGCTGTTCCACGGAAAGCCCTGCTTGAAAACGATGGTGTACGCCGGCTCGTCGTTGCTGCCGAACTCCATCACCGCATCGACGATGCCGGCGCCGCTGATGGCGGCCTTGAAGCGAGTCGTGCGGCTGATGAGGCAGTTCGTCAGGTAGCCGCCGTTGCTCCAACCTGTCACGCCAAGGCGCTCCGGGTCGGCGATGCCCGCCTTCACCAGCGCATCGACACCGGAAAGGATGTCGCCGACGTCGAGGTCGTTCTCGCGGCCGATCAGGTCCGTCAGGAACTTATCGCCGTAGCCGGTCGAGCCGCGGTAGTTGGGTGTCAGGAGCGCGTAGCCCTTCGCCGGCAAGAGCGTGCGGCCGTAGATCCAGTATTGCAATTTGTAGTAAGCGGCCGTCGTCGGGCCGCCGTGGATTTCGACGACGAGCGGCAACCGCTCGCCCTTCTTGTGACCCGGCGGCAACTCCAGGATGCCCTCAACTTGGGTGCCGTCCGGTGCCTTCCAGGTGAAGACCGACAGTTGCGGCAGTTTCCAGGTATCCGCCTGCGGGTTCACCTTGGTCAAGCGCCGCGGCACCCCCTTCCCCTCCAGCAAGAAGATATCGGGAAAGAAGCCGGGACCGGCCATCACGACCGCCGCCTTGTCGCCCGCCCGGTTGAAGCTGAAGCCCTCCACCACCACGTCGCCAGGCGTCAGGATAATATGCGCTGGGGCGATCGCCCCGCCGTCCTCAGTGACCTGATGGCGATAGAGACGGACGCGGCCCTGCTTCTCGCCAAGGAAACACAGCCACGTATCTGACCAGGCGAGCGGGCTGCCGTAGCCGCGGACGTGGACACCGAGCGGCCGGGACACTTTAGACACCTTCGGGGTATCGAAGAACGAATGGGCGATCATGATTTCGGCCGGGTAGCCGTCAAAGATCACATTGAAGGCCAGCTGGTTGCTGTCGGCCGACCAGGCGAGATTCTCCAGCCAGCCGTAGGGCGAGGGCATGTCGGCACGGAATGCCTTATCGGGGAGAGTGACGAGCTTTTTCGTCTGCAAATCGAGGACATCGACCCGCGAGCGGCCCTCGAAGCTGACGACCTTATCGTCAGGGGTGGTAATCATGGCGAGGCGGCGGCCGTCTGGCGATACGGCCATTTCGCGAATGACGCGCTTCGCGTCGAGCGCTTTTTCGCTCCGCCAAGTCGTCAGATCGAGTTTCCAGAGGACGGAGAGTTTATCGACGCCGTGGCCGTACTCGACCTGGCTGAACTGCTGCCGCAGTTGTTTCCACTCCGGGGCGATGTGCTCGGCGAGGGTGGTGTAGTAAAGGATACGGCTATCGCGGGCCAGCTGAAACATCTCGACGCCGCCCTCGACGCGGGTGACGGCCCGCGGTTCGCCCCCCGTGATGGGGATGCGCCAGACCTGCGTTTTGCCGTCGTAGGGCGGCTTCTTCTCGCCTTCGCGTTTGCGGTTGCCGAGGAAATACAGGGCCTGCGAATCGGCGTCCCACTGCGGCGACCGATCGCTGGCGCGGTCGAAGGTCAGCTTGCGTGCGACGCCGGTCTGGCAGTCCACCACCCACAGATCGGTCTTGCGGTCGTCGGTGGACTGCTGCCAGCGGCCTTCGGTCCAGGCGACGTGCTTGCCGTCCGGCGAGATAACGGAGGCGAAAATGTCGGCCTGGGTGAAGTAATCGTCAACGGTGATGTCGTGAGTGCGCGGCTGGGCGTGAGCTACAACGGCGGTGAGGAGCCACACCGTGAGAGTGGCGGTGATGGGTCGGCGGAGGCGCATGCGGTGTTCTCCGATGCCTGGTCGGGAACGAGACGAAACACCGCATGCTATTGTGGGAGCGGCGGGCGAAGTGGCAACGTGCGTCCTCGAGAGTGAAGACCCCTCCCCCCAACCCCCTCCCCCAAAGGGAGAGGGGGAGCAAGCAGAACAGCGTCTTTTCTTCTCCCCCTCTCCCTTTGGGGGAGGGGGGTGGGGGGAGGGGTTTCACTCCGCCCTTACTGAGTGCCCATCAGGAAGGCGCGGATGTCACAGAAAAGCTTGTCGCAAGACTTGCGCCAGCGCAGCGAACGCGGATCCAGGCCATCAGGGCCGGGACGAATCCGCAGCGTGATGGCAAGCAACTTGCGGAACTGCGTCTGCTTCTCGGCCATGTGGAAGTCAACGATGGCCAGGATGCTCGGCTCCGGCGCCGCGGACGGATCGGCGAACCCGAGCCACCCGAACAGCCCAGGGCGAGGCGTCCGGCCCAGATCGTACGGGTCGAGCAGTTGGATGCACATGAACCCCGGCTCGCTGACCACGACACGCCCCGTCGCCGCGTCCACGAAGCCCTGCACCTTCATCACCGCGACCTGCTCCGGCATCCACGCTTCCAGGTGGTAGGTGGTGGCGGTCGGGTCGTGCGGCAACGGCGGCGGGACGGCGGGCAGCGCCGGCACGACAGGCAGCGGGGGCGGCCCGGCCACTGGCGTCACCACCGGGATCGCGTTCGGATCGTCTTCTACAACCAGATCGAAATTATCGTCGAGAGCGGCAGCCAGACCAGGAGCGCCTTCGCTATCCTCCACCAGGACGCCGAAGGTCTTCCGCGCCTCGGTGTTCGACTGAGTCGAGCGTTTCGTGACGATGGTGGTCCCTTCGGCGTGCCCACCCAGGAGGGCCTCGACCAGGAGTTTCTGGTTTCCCTTCAGGGCGAACCGGGGCGCTTCCTCCGCGCTGCCGCCGACGACCGTTCGCGCCTCCGCCGCCAGTTCGTCGAGCAGCGGAACGCTGTCCCCTTTCGCCTGGCTGGCCAGGAGGAGATAGCCGGTCAGGGCGCGAACGCTCCGGTTGGAGCTGCGCCACAGTTCGCGAAACACCGCCGAGGTAGAGGGGTCGGCGAAGTCGCTTTCCTTGAAGAGGAGGTTGTCGCCCGTGTTGTACCGCTCCCACAAGGCGCGGCCGCCGACCGCAACCGCGAGCAGCGCCGTGTAGACGAGCAACAGCGGGAAGCGATCCCCCTGCGCGTCGTAGGTTCGCTGCCACAGCCGTTGCGGGTGTTGATAATTGGCGTGCCCTGTCTCGAGCGCCTGGCCGCCGTCGCGACCGGGACAATACATGGCATCGTAATCGATCAGGCGCAACGAGAGCGGCGCGCCCTCCGTGTCGGCCGTGACCAGGACGTGATCGTGCTGCAGGGCGCTGTGGGCGATGCCGAGGCGGCGCAGGTCGGCGGCCAGCTGTAGCCACAGCCGAGCCAGCTGGTGGAGACTGGCGGGGCGGTCGGCGGCTTCGCTCACGAAGGTGTTGAGCGGCACGCCGTCGTCCCAGTGCATCTTGACGATCGGGAACCACCGGCCGCGCACGCACAGCCCGCGCTCCAGGTACTGAAACATCAGGAGACAGGGCAGATCGATCTTGAGCAGGTAATCCGAGAGGGCGGTGGAATGCTGCTGCAGGCCGGGCGTCTCCTCGCGGTAACACTTGACGGCCCAGCGCTGGTGGCTGAACTGGCTGCGGGCCTCGTAGACTTCCGCCGACTGGCCGTGCAGCGCCAGCGGCTCGCCCTCGGGGCCGGACATGACCAGGGCCCGTTTGAGTTCCGGGTCACCGAAACAGCGCAAGGGGTGCTGTAACGCTTCAGCGTGGTCGGCGGGGAGTTGCCAGGGCATGACGGGAAACCTCGTGGACTCGTGCGGGCGATCCGGGCACGGTGTCATCGCTTCGGCCGGGAGCGCGGGCCGGACCTTTGGCGGACATCTTGGAAAGCATAGCATACGCCGAGCGACCGGGAGTCCCGCCAAGCAGCAAGGGCCAGATTTCTCCCCCGAGGCGCAGGAGTTGCACCCATTTGAGAGCGTGGTCAGAGCCCAAGCGCCAGCGAGGGGATAGCGGACTTCTTCAGGAGGGCTCGGGCTCTGATCCCACTCTCAACCCGCGACGCAAGGAGAAGACCATGTCCACCAAGGGCAAGCGCGTACGTGTGGCGGCGCTGGCGGATCTCCACTGCGGCAAGACAGTGCCGGCGACTTTTCAGCCCCTGTTCCGTCATATCAACAACAATGCAGACATCTTTTTGCTCTGCGGCGACCTGACCGATCACGGTCTGCTGGAGGAAGGCGAGGCGCTCGTGCGTGAACTCAAGGCGACCATCACGATCCCGATGCTCGCGGTCCTGGGCAACCACGATTGGCACTCGGGCAAGCAAGTCGAACTGGAGCAGTTCCTGGAGGGGTCGGGCATACACGTGCTCGACGGGGATGACTGCGAGATCCACGGCATCGGGTTCACCGGCGTCAAGGGTTTCGGCGGCGGCTTCGGCCGGCACACGCTGGAGGCGTGGGGCGAGGATGCAATCAAGCGCTTCGTGTACGAGGCGGTCGAGGAAGCGCTGAAGCTGGAAAAGTCCCTGGCGCGCCTGGGGACACCACAAAAGATCGCCATGCTCCACTATGCGCCGATCCAGGCGACCGTTGAGGGCGAGCCGCCGCCGATTTTCCCGTTCCTGGGTTCGAGCCGTCTGGAGGAACCGCTCAATCGCTGGCCGGTGACAGTGGTGTTTCATGGTCACGCTCACCACGGCAGCCCCGAGGGCCGCACGAAGGAGGGCGTCCCGGTATACAACGTCGCCTTGCCAGTGCTCCGCGATGCCTTCGGCGACGTGCCGCCGGTGCGCATCCTCGAAGTGCCTCTGGGGAAAGACGAAGGCTGACAAGCAGCCTGGGAGCGCGGGCGTCCCGCCCGCTTCGGAGCCTGCGATGATGCGGGCGGGACGCCCGCGCTCCAGGTCGCGAGCAACTCCAGTTTCCTGTCTTTCAGGTTTCCCGCTGATTTTTTTGCCGATCTCCGGGGCGATCCAGATTTACTCGGTAGGACCCAGCCCAACTTGACGGCGAGTGTGCTGGCTCCTGGCGCCCTGCGTTGGGGCGCTGTTCCCGAGTTTTCTTCCCTGGAGATTGCTTTCCATGACCATTTCCTGGCTGCGTCGGTTGCTGAAGAGAAAAGCCTCCCCGATTATCCGGAATACTCCCCAGAAGTCCCGGCAGAGTCGCTGGTTGCCGGCCCTCGAATTGCTCGACGAACGCATCGCCCCGGCGGTGACTGCATCGTTCTCGCCGTCCGCACAAATTCTATCCGTATTGGGCGACTCCCAGGCCAACACGATTGCCGTGAGCCAGGACGCCGCCGGCAAGATCCTTGTCAACGGCGGGGCCGTCACGATCCAGGGCGGAGTGTCCACGGTCGCCAACACCGCTCTCATCCAGGTCTTCGGGCAAGCCGGCAACGACCAGATTTCGCTGGACGAGGCCAATGGCGCGCTCCCGGCTGCAAACCTCTTCGGCGGCTCCGGCAA